>JAEYPM010000056.1 GCA_023410675.1 Bacillota bacterium
TAAGCATATAGTGTAACAGTTCATCTTTTCTATAGGCAAACACAGGATATTCCCTATACTTTAGGTACTCTATTCCTTCCTTATAGTCCTCATCACATAGATACACAATGTTTAAATACTGTTTTAAATAGTCTGCTAAAACGAGTGTTCTCATGATATGTCCCATGCCAATGCTTAATCCACCATCCGCTCTTATAATCATTCCTTTACTACTTTTCATAGTAACCCTCCACTCGCTACTCAATCATATCCCATGAAAGTGGTGTCCCTTTTTTATAGTCCTCTTTTGCTGTTTTGCCAATAATCTCATCATAATGTCTCGTATTTAATCCGTTACTTGGTCTTACACTTTTAATTGTGTCTTCTAAAAATACTTCTCCTTTTTTTATATCCTTTGCAATAAAAAGTGATCTTTTATGAGCTGTACTTGCCTTTTGTTTATCTGTTAACTCATAAGTGACCTTGCCTAGTGCCTTTTCTAAATTTCTTATTGCTATTACCATTTCTTTAAACTCATGGGGCTCCATGCTGAAAGCACTATCTACACCCTCATCCGATCTACTTAATGTTAAATGTTTCTCTATCACTTTAGCCCCTAGTGCAACTGCACCTACAGCTACCTCATAACCTAGCGTATGATCAGAAAGCCCAACTGTTACATTAAAGTGTTCCTTCATATCTGGCATAGCTCTTAGATTGATATCTGCAAGAGGTGTAGGATAAGCCGAAGTGCATTTAAGAAGAATGATTTGTCTGTTTCCTACTTCTTCACACACCTTAATTGCTTCATCTATCTCTTCATGGGTAGCAACTCCTGTAGACATAATGATTGGTTTTCCTTTTAATGCTACGTATTTGATTAGCTGGATATCATTGATTTCAAAAGAAGCTATCTTATATGCAGGTACATCTAATTCTTCTAAAAAATCTACTGATGTAAGATCAAAAGGTGATGAAAAACAAATTAATCCTAGACTTTTCCCATATTCTATAAGCTCTTTATGCCATTCCCAAGGCGTATAGGCTTCTTCATATAGATTATAAAGAGTTCTCCCGTCCCATATCGTTCCTTGGGTAATTTGAAAATACTCATTATCACAGTCTAAGGTTATAGTATCAGGCCTATAGGTCTGAAGCTTAATGGCATCTGCTCCTGCGTCTGCTGCAGCCTGAATAATTTGTTTTGCAGTCTCAAAACTCTGTTTATGATTACCTGAAAGTTCAGCAATTATAAACGCTGGTGCTTCTTCGTTGATTATTCTATTTCCAAGGTTAATCATATTTTTATCACCTCTTAGCTTATACTTACATAACACATGGTCTTCTATCTATTTATCTTTTCTTAGCATAGATGATAATGTTTCTTCCTAAATCTATACTAGCGAACTTATCATATATTTCTTTCCTTAAGGTGGGACTAATATTTAATTCAAAGTTCATTCTTTTCTTATGACATTCTTTCCCAAGATTTTGATTATCTATATAATTATCTCCCATAAGAACAAACAACTCCATAGGGAAATCACAGGTTTTATATAAAATATCAAACCCCTTATCATCAAGAAGCTTATCTAAGCTCTCAAAACTAAAGAAATTAACATGGCCAACTTCTCTGGTCCACCAATACTCATTAACTATTATCTCATTTATATCCATCTGTAGCTTATTAAAGTCGTTTGGTACTTTTATGAATAAAATGCCACTAGGATTTAAAAGCTGCTTTGCTACATCTAATGTCTTCTCAGGATTTGGTATATGTTCCAAAACATTATGCATTGTGATTACAGAAAACAAATCTTCCTGCTTTAAAGCATATTCTTCTAAAGTCCCATTAAAAACATTTAGTTTATTTTCCCTAGCAACCTGTGCTGCTTCTTTATTAGGTTCCACCCCTTTGCAGTTCCATCCGTTAGCCGTCATCCACTCAATAAATATACCTGATCCACATCCAATATCTAATAATTCCTTGCACATACTTTCAGTATTACTGTTTATCACCTCTAGCACATCTAGATAAAATGTGTTTTCCATCCATGAGCTATAATATTGCTCGTTTCTCTCCTTAACTAATACACTTTTTTCTATTTTTTCTTTTTGTCTGTGTATCCATTTTTTATAGTAATCGTCTCTATAAAAATCATTAAAGGCATCCTCATTTTCCACTACAATCTTTTTATACCCATATTGACTGTCGACAACTAATTTATATTCTTGCATTAGTGTACTCCTTATATTATCTTCTCTACTATTTCTATCATGCCAATATATTTATTAAACAAAAATACTACTTTCCTATTATTAAATGCTATAGCAGGTGCTACTGACTGCACTATAATAAACCCTTGTTTTCTATATTCTCTCATAGCAGCTTCTATGTCTTCTACTTCGTAGCATATATGATAGGGCATGTTTCTAAACTTCTTATGCATTTCATAAACTACAGAGGTTTCATCCATTGGACTTACCAGCTCTACTACAGTATCCTCATTTTTTAAGAAACAAATATGAATTTTTCTATCTTGGTCTTCAATCACTTCACCTAACTTTAAGTAGCCTAACTTTATAAATTCCTGTATTCCATTTTCAATATTTTCCACTAGATATCCTATATGATTTACCTTCATAGTTCTTTCCCTCTATTATTCAAAAAGTATTTTTTCATAAGAAAATTCGGCTCTGATATTTTCCCACTTATCTTTACATATTTCTATCAGTATCACATCATGAAATTCATTATTTTTATGGATATGCTGCTTTAGCACCCCAGCCTTGTCACTGCCGCACATAAGGTGTAGTTTAGCTACTGTTTCATTAAAGCCTAGTACCTCATTGCAAAGTTTATTAAGACCTAACTCATACAACACATAATCATATAGATTCCACTCTAAACTCATAGCAAGCTTCAGTGACCTAAACTTCTTTTCAGCAATATAATAGCCCCAACTACATCTTTTGTTAACACTATCTATATTCGTTACATTCAGCATGCCTATGTCTGTCCCTTGATCTTGTATAATCCAGTGTCTTTCCTTAATATTTTGCTGTATATTATGGAACCATCTCTTTTGATCTTCGATGGTCAATATAGGATCCGTATTCATATATTTTGTAATATCAGGATGCATACGCCACATCCTAATCATTTCTAAATCTTCTTTTTTAACTTTTCTTAATCTTGTTTCACTCATATAATATATCCTATCAAATCTGCTATCGTTGCTATATCCATTACCTTATTTAGAGGAATCTGAATATTTAATTCCTCTTCTATTTCAGCAATGATCCTTATATGGGCTAAAGAGTCCCACTCCGGTATATCCTCTATTTTCGTCTCTTTAGATAAACACATCTTATCTATTTCAAGTATATCCACTATAATACCATAAAGCTTATCTTCCATGTTTTTCACCCACTTCTTTAATATAATATTCTCGTTTCCTTCTATTATTAAGATTAATAATATAGTTTACTTTTTCCTGCTCTCTACTTTCAATATCATAACCTAGTTCATCGTACCATGTTTGTACAGGCATATTTTTATCTGTTTTTATATACACACCTCTTAGTATATTGTATCCTTCCCGAATCAAATCATTTTCCACATAATCTACAATATAGTTTTCTACGAGCTTCCCCATCACTCTGCAGCTCATAACAAAGCTATCTATTTGAGGATTGTCATGATGTTTATCTACTATTACTGCACTAATTATACCATTGTCTGCGAACTTATCCTCTGCCCTAAATAAATATATTTTATATTGATTGTCCTGCATCATCCTTGTCAATGTAGACAAGTCATATCTCTTTGTAGTTAGATTAAACTGATTTGTCTTATTAATCAGCTGATGAAGCCTTTCTATATAATCCCTACTCATTGGCACTTTATGAACCTTTATTTCTAGCTGCTTAATATATTCTGAAAAGCTCATTGTCTCTTCTTTTATATTTTTTCTCTGGATATCCGCTAGATACTGACTCGTTTTAAGGGTATCTTCTCGAGTTACTCTAAGCTTTTTGAAATACCGCTCATATAAATCTAATGCAAAAAGGGGTAATTCCTCTATGGCAGAAGGAAACTCAGGGACTTCTACTTCTGGCAAGAAAGTCTTAACACTTTCCCTCTCTACGGGATTATCATCTACAAACACAAAGGAATCTAAACCTAAATTTAGCTCTACTGCAATCTCTTTAATATTTAAATACTTATGTTCCCAATTAATTTTCTTGATAACAAAATCTTCTGCTTTGAGATACATATGTTCATGGCTATTGATAACTGCCATAGCATCCTCTTCATTATTTTTTGAGACAATGCAAAGAATCACCCCCATTTCTTTTATTTTTTTAATGTTTCTTTGAAAGTCTTTATAAATAGCACCTTGCACATCTTCAGAAAGCTTTATCCCCTTTAGCCCATCTTCTCCAACAATACCTCCCCACAATGTATTGTCTAAGTCAAGAAGCAATACCTTTTTAGCCACGCACTTATAAACTTGAATAACACCTTCTATTTCCTTAGCGATCATTTTTTGTGCCTTATTTGTATGGGGTATTTTCCCAAGGTACCATAGTTTAGAGGAATAAAAACCTTCTTGTCCAATGTTTCTCACTAGTTTTTGATAGTCAAACAGAAATATATTAGTATAGTCACGACGTAATTTCGTAATATGCTCATACCAATAGACTTCTATCTGAAAAGCTAGATTTTCCCCTAATTCACCAATAAATGTATGTCCTTTTCTACAGTCTACATCAGAAATAAAATAAGTATTATCTGGCTCTATGCTCTTCTTTAACCGATCAAACCATTCTTCTATTACTAAGAAGCAGGCTTCTTTAGATGCACAATTATTAATAAGTTCCTTAATATCTATAAGAATAAATGTAGCATCATACTCCGCTTGATAATAGGCAGAAGCTTTATTAAGTAACATTTCAAATAGATTACCATATCCCTCTGGTCTAAGGACGCTATATTCTTTGCTTAGCATCTGTATAATAGGATCAACATTGACATTAGACAATACAGCAATATTCATCTGAATCTTCTCCTTAACTGTACTTATACTAACTTTTTAATTTGTTTATAACCAGGAAAATCTACTAGCGGCTTTACTCTTTCAAAGTCCTCTAGAGTATCCACGCTTAGATTGATGCTGGTATCTAAAACTTCTTGCCCTTGCAAACTACCTACATTAAAATCCTCTAGATGATTGTATATATAATAAGTCACATGCTCTCTAAAAGGCTTATAATCTTCCCTTTCTACATCGTTTTGTACACATACAATATCATAGGTCTTATCTAATGCTTCTTTTGAAAAGACTTCCGCATCAAACCCTCTAATGAATGTATTAGGCACATCCAATCTTATGTAATCATAGTCATACATCAAAAACTTGGTAATAGCATGATCCACTATAATAGGGTCAATAAGAGGGCAGTCCCCTGTCACGCGAATAATAATGTCTCCTTGATATTTATCAGAAGCCAATTTATAGCGTTCTAAAACATTATCTTCGTCCCCTCTAAACACCTCAAACCCAATACTCCTAGCAAATTCTGCTAATGGTGTATCTGTTGATTTATCTGAAGTCGCAAGAATAACTTGGTCTATATAGCGGCTTTTCTTTAGTTTTGTTAAGGTATAATAAATCATAGGATGCCCATTAAGTTCTCTCATCACTTTGCCTGGCAGCCTATTAGAACCCATTCGTGCTTGTACTATTGCTAAGACTTTCATACCTTCACCTCGTTTTTATTACTTCTCAAATGCTTTAACCAATTTAGGATCTGGAGATACAATTTCACCATCTAAATACCTATCTACTATATCGTCATTAAAGGTATTATAGATAAGTCTTAGGTGCTGTGGTGTCCATTCCGAGGAAACAAATAGTTTTCCGTTAGGAGATTGTTTCACTCTAGGAATTTCTTTTCCCTCTGCTAAAAGTTTCATAATAATAGAAATATCTTCTCCTGCTTGTAGGACTGCTTTGCATGCAACTTCATGCATTTTATCTCCTTTTTCTAGGTTAGGTACACTATGGTGTACGATATCACCTGCATCTATTCGATTTGATAGGTGATGAATCGTAAGCCCCGCCCAATTAGGCCTTAAAAGGTAAAAAGGCCAGAATAATGTGATGCAACCCTTAAACCATGGTGAAAGACCACCGTGTATGTTAAATGCTTTATTTGGGCAAATATCTATTATTTCATCTGATAGTTTATGCACGCCATATGAAAGAATAACATCTGGCTTTATATCTTTAATAAACGCTACTATAGTTTCATTATTTAAAGCCCCTACATCAATATTCTTACATAAGACCTTCTTCTTAACGGTATTACAATCTACATGACCAAAAAATTTCTCTTCCGCTTGTTCTCTAGCACTAAAATGCCTAATAAAATTTTCTGTATCTAGATCATTTAATCCTAGTGGCGGCTCCGGTACAAATTCTCCTCTATTTTCAATTACTAATCCTTCTAAAAATCCTGTTTCATAAAGCTTATTTGCCATATACATATGTCTTGGATGCGATCCACAAAAAAAAACAATCCTCATACTGTTTTTTCCCCCTTTAAATAGTAAGGCCCTTCTAGAAGTCCTTTTTGTTTTAGTAACTCTACTATAGGTATTATCTTGTCTACATGATATCCTAGCTTAGTAGCTATATTTATTAAGTTATAATATCCATCAGAATAATTTAATAGCATAAGTATACTGTTCAGAAATTGTCTACTTTCAAGATTCTTATCCGTAGAAGCACCTCTACTGTCATTACAATTAAGTGTTGGATAAAGATCGTAATCACCTAGTTTCACTTCTCCATATGGTTTTTTATTGATATAATATCCATTATTGTCAAGGATTATTAAGATCTTCTCTAGTTCATCTACACTTTTTAATAAATTTCCAATCCCCATCAGGTTCTTATTATCAAGTGAGGTATGATACTCAGGATATGATCCATAGGCCAGTCTCGCCATTTGTCCTATTGGAAGATTAAAGCCAGGAGAGCAATACTGGCGCTCATCTGATCCATACAAAGGAGTAAATCTCTCTTTTCTTATATCAATACTATTAGTATTAATTAGATAATCTATTACTTCATTAGTAGGAGTGTTGTCTTTTCTAGACATTTTATATCTAAAAGATGTATTGCCTCCCATACAAGTTAAAACTAAACCTGAATATACTTTATGTTTTAATTCCTTCCCAAATCTGCTTAAATAAGCAATGCTTCCAATGGTCTCTGGGTTCACTACAAATCTATAGGTTAAGTTTCTACTTTTCCAACTCATTAGTCTATTATATAACATAGCTAGTACAATAGGTCCACTTAATTCATTATTGGCCATAGATGGATGGCACAAATATGCTGATAATAAAACTTCTTTATCTGTATTTCCTTTAAGTATCGTATGTCCAACCTCTAAGGTTCCTTCTTTTAATTCGCTGTCGATAAATACTTCATATGTGCCTTCTTTAAGATTCTTGTATCTTTCATATTGCATACAAAAGCCCCATCTTTCCTTATAATAAGAAGTTACATAAGGAATTGCCTCTGGTAACTCAGGTAAGGTATATATATGCTCTTTTAGCGTTTGTAAATTTATCCTTTCATGGATCTTAGTTGTGTAATTAACGACATGCAAGTTACTATCTTTGAAATCTAGAATCTTATTTCCATATTCATCTTTAATCCAAGCATCACTAATAATCCATTCTTGTGGTATTGTCCAGTTAAGAACTTGTTCTCCTGTTTTAAAATGTAACATTTCTAAAGGTATATATTCTCTAAGAATATCAAAGGATTTTCTCAATCCCTCTCCCATTATACTTCTACATAAAGGATACAATGCATCAAATAAACTATCAATACACTTAAGTTCAGCTAAGTGACTCACTATACATTTTCCTCCTCATATCCTTCGTATTTTTATTAGTCTATTGTTCATAGCTATTATAAACAGATTTTCATCTCTATAAGTTTCTAACCTAATAAAGCATTAAGTTCTTTCTAAGTTCTCTTACTGTAATCTTTACTTCTCCTGACTTGCATGTATTTTTAATATTATCCTTAGCATCTAAATAATTACTTTGAATTTCAAGTGCTTTACTAAAACAAATCCGTGCTTCATCAAATAATCCCAAGCAGTGCATCGCTGCCCCTAAATTATTATGAGCCTCTGCTCTATTGCCTTCTATAGAAATTGCTTTTTCATAATATTTAACTGCCGTTACATAGTCTGTCTCTAGATAATAAACATTTCCCAAGTAAAAGTTCTTTAGATAATCTATCTTTGTATACTTACTTATATTCTCTAAAGCTTTTTTGGACTCTTCATAATTTTTTATTTTAATAAAAATCTTTCCTAATAATAGATTTTTCTTATCACCTTCTAATGATGATTTATTCACTATATCTCTTATTCTATCAATGCCTAAGTCCTCTATAACTTGAATCTCCATATTTTCTTGAGCTTGCTTATTATTAGTAAGATTATTACTATGCCTTCTATATTTGTATAATATTTTTTTCATATAAACAAACTTATACTTCTGAGCCAATTGTATTATCATCCAGTAGTCTTCTGCATACTTCATCTGGGGCTTGTATGCTATATTTTCAAAACATTTTCTCTTATACATTAAGGTAGGTAAACATGGCATAATCTGTCTAAATAATAATTGACTAATGAAATCTTCCGGTTCTAGTTCTTCATATTCACATCTTAGTTGTTTTATTTCATTATCAAACTCGTCTATTAGAATAACATCATTATAAGCTATATCTGCATCATTACTCTCAATAAAACTTACCTGTTCTTGTATTTTTGTTGGCAAATATAAGTCATCTGAGTCAAGCCATGCAATATAGTCTCCTGTACACTGCCTAAGCCCTGTGTTTCTAGCAACAGCGACTCCTTGATTCTGTTGATAGATATATTTGATATTGGGGTATGCTAACGCAATTTCTTCTGTATGATCGGTAGAGCCATCATTGACTACAATAACTTCTATGTTCTTATATGTTTGATTTAACACACTATTTAGACTTGATGCTATATACTTTTCGCCATTATATACACATATAATAACTGACACTAGCTTTTCTGTCTTTTGCACGATGCATCCCTCTTCTTTAAAAAAATTGGTATCCTATTATCTTATTTCTTCCAGAGCTTCTTTAGTTGCTTTTAAATAAGCATAACCATATCTTTTATCTGGCTCTAAATAGGTACCCTCGCCCCACTCATTCCATGCATTAACAAATACTGCTGGTTCATCTAAATCTTTTGTTTTACTTTCTTTTAAAATATCTTTTAACCAAGTTTTATATAAAGCAGGCGTACTTCTTTCAAAAATAAGCCCTCTATTATTTTTTCTTGCACTATTATCCCACATAGGAATAATCGATCTATATAATTTCTCTAACCTTAGCTTTTCGTATTTCTTATTGAATACGATATCTTCATAATCATATATTGTTCCTAAAAAGTTAGAAGCTACATATTTCATCTCTTTTGATATATCTTTTGCATACGGTTTTACATTATTAGGCTGAAATTCTGCCTGTGCGTCAAAACCTAGTTGAAGTAAATCTGCTTCATAATGCATTTCTTTAATTCCAATTATATAGAGATCACCGATTGCTGAGTTCTTGCAGCTTTTCCTCCAATATCGTAATACTTCTTGAGTATCTGGTATAAATGAAGGCCTATAAATAACTAATAACTTTTTACCTCGTATTTCTATATATCTGGAATCTTTCATATACCTTTGCATATCATGTATAACATTCTTATACTCTTCTATATCTTGCTTTTGTTCAATTAAGACATTACTTCTTGTTCCATCAAATCCAGCTGTCCAGTTTTCATTTGCCCAACATAAGCTAAATGGCATGCTTAAACTTTTGTCATCTAACAACATATTTAATGGCTTATCTAATAATCTTTTCCCTCCAAAATTATAGTAATAATAGCAAAATCCATATATACCATGTGATTTTGCTAATTCAATCTGCCTTTCAATATTTTCTTTTAGCCTAAGGTCATACCATCCTAATTCACCTGGTATTTTAGGTTGATAATGTTCCACATATTGTGGCACTGCCCTCATAACATTGTTCCATTCTGTTACCCCTTTACCCCACCACTTATCATTTTCTTCTGTTGGATAAAATTGTGGCAAATAGTAGGCTATAATTTTAGGATCTGTTTCTTCTCTTATATATGGTTTCTGTGGCAATTCTACATAGTACTGGTCCTTATATGTAGGGGTATTAAGTATTGTCTTAATATACTCCTGCTCAAAACTATTATTCTGTTGTGAACACATCGCCTGATTTTGTGCTATATTCGTTACAAATGTTTCAAATGCTTCAATATTATATACTTGATCTCGTAATAATTGATTAGCTATTTCCTCAAAGTATATGCTTGCAATAACTACCTTATAAATGTCAGTTTTTTGTTTAATCTCTTTCGGATGAATAATAGGAATACCATGTAACTCAGTTCCTATTTTTTCAGGGTTGTTATCTGAAAAATATAGTATGCTGTAAAAGTCTTTTAATCTAAGATATGCTTGTAACCCTGATGTACCACAGCCAAATATTATGATGTTTTTTTTCATACTATCCTGCTTTCCTATTCTTCTTATATTTATTTTATCTAATACATCTACTTCATTGTTCATATAGATTTCATAATAAGAGCGTTAATATATCTTGATTTACCTCTAGTTTATCAATCTTTTTTTTATTTTTCTTTAATTCGCATTGTACTTTTTGTGTATCATTAAGAAACTCATATAACTCATTATCTGTATTAAAGATTACGCCATTTTTATTCTGTGCAACTTGTGCTGCAATATTTCCACTAATAGCATTTGTTATGACAAGTGCTCCTGCCTTATAGCTTTCATAGTAGGTATATGAATATGTTTCAGGCCAAATAGACCATAGTAGTGCTATATCTATTTTATAATCATTCATTTTATTAACCATAGCCTCTTGTCCTTCTGTCTGGAAAGATACATCTACATAGGTTACATTTTCAAGCTTTTCATCACTTAACCCAAAACAATAAAATTCGTACCTATCTGAGTATTTACTAACAATACTTTTAAAAATATCCCATCCTTTAACATAGCTTTTATATCCAATATACCCTATTTTTACAACATGATTAATCTGCTTCTTATTATTGCATATACTATATTCTTGATGAGGTATGGTTATTACATTTATATTATTAAATACTGTTGTAATAATGTCTTGAGTGTAGTTTGATGGGGTAATCACCTGAACATTTTTTTGCTTAAATAAATTTTTATGGAATTCGACTCTTTTTTTCATTTCTAAATAATGACAACATGTTTTACATATTTCAAATTCATTATATGGAGCATTACAGAACTTCTTATCATTATACATTAAATTGTAGGATTCACAAATACAAGAGTAGTCATGCACATAATAAATTGTTTTAATTCTTTTGCTTGCATCTATTATACTTGATATAATCTGTTTATTAAATCCTATCAGATTATGTATAATTATTTCTTTGATAAACGCTTTTCTTTTTTCTAGTATATTCAGCAAATTATGCAAAGCAATATAAAACTTTTCATCCCCTTTTACTATAATTCCTAGAATCAAATTTTCTGAATTAATAATATCTATTCTAAATGGATAAATATGATATGTATCAATTCCTATATTATTAATATATTGTACCTGTTCTATTATAAATTTTTCTGTTCCCCCTAAGTATCTAGTATAATTATTGCTGCTCAAAGTAAATACAGTATCTTTTGAGGGTATATCTACTATTTCTTTTATTTCATTTTGCATCAATAAAATAAATTCATGATTTACAATATCAAAGTTGCCTAATTCTCTAATTTGATCTTTAATTTCTGTATAATAGCAAGAAAAAATGATAATTAAAGTTCGTTTTGTATCTTCTTCCTTAAGCACATTACTACTTTTAACTTCTCTGTTTGAAAATGTAGTCCCTATTTTTTGCTGATTGTTATCTATAAAATATTTTATATTTATTTTAACTCTTTCTAAGGTCGCACTTGCTGCCCCTCCAGTTCCCCAGCCAATTATATTATTGTATTCACCCAGCCAATGATTTAAATCTCTGTCATTGAATACCATATCCATATATATATCCTCTCCCTAAATCATATCCTAATTGTTTTAAGAAATAAGTTGCTTCTTGTTTTCCTCCATTTGTGCATATTAATATATAATCAAACGGCATCTTCTCGATATCTTCAATAGAATAAATGGGCTCTTCTTCCGAAGTTGATTTCTTATACTTATCAATATATCCTAGACATTTTAGTTTAGGAGCAACTTCACTCATCAATCTTTTTGTGATTTTGCCATGAATATCATATCCCCATATTAAATATTTTCCATCTTTAGGTATGTTCTTTAACATACTATTTAAGTTTAAATCGAAATTTTTTATCTTAATTTTATCTTCAGTAATATTAAATTCATTTATTATATCTCTATACGTAAGGTATTTTTTTTCTTCAACTTCTGAAAAAGGATTTAAATTACCTGCTATAAAAGGATTTTTATTAATCTGCTGTAAAATGGTTGAACTTCTATAGAGTTTGCGATGTTCCTTGCTAATCTCATGACCATTAGAAAATGTGCTATAACTCCACTTAATTTTAGATAGTTCTTTATTGTGACAAATATTTTCCATTTCAGAGCTATATTCATCCAAAATTTTATAGATTAAGTGATCAGTATCTGGAAAGTATTTATTTGTTACTATTTTATTTGCTCCAGAATCATATCCTGAAAAATGAATAAATCTTAATACGTGCCTATTTACATAATATTGATTTTCTATCTCTTCTATTTTTCGTTTAGAGTAATTCCAAGGTGCAAAATTATATCCCGGATGCTTCAAAATGTATACATTAAATAATGCAGGTGCTAAATCCACCCACTTCTGATCGGTAAATACTCCATTTGGAATATCATCATAACAAAACATCCTTAGTCTTTCACTCCACCAATTAATAAATTTTACAGATTCTTGACCTCTTCTTATAGCTAGAAAACCTAAATTATAAACACCATACCTTAGTGAACATAATTCATTATGTATTACATTGTCCAAGCTTGTCTCATGTTCACACAAATGTGGCGTTAATACAATTTGGTTGTCGTCTAACAAGTCTTCTAATTCCATCAATTTGCTATATACTTTTATGTCGGGATCTAAATATACAAACTTATCATTATCTTTATATCTTGCAAGCAAATATGTAAATATTTCTCCTTTAATACTCGTAGCAGCCTCTACAATAGTATGTTTAAAAATGTGAGAATGAAAATTATCAAAATCCAAGTCCTTTGCTAAAACAACTTTATCAAAATATGGATAATCTTTTGCCTCATAAGGTGCTTGTTCTTCTACCAAGAATAAAACAAACTTATAATTATCATCTACTAATTTTAATGATCTTGCCAACACCATTGCTTTGTCTAAATAATTGGAGCATATAGATGTACAAAATATCATATTCTGAGTTCCTCCTTATATAAGATATCGTGGACTAAACTAAACACTATTCTCTAGTATAAATATATTGTTCGTATATTATGTTCAAGAGCATATCTATCTAGTATATTATGTATCATTTCTTTTCCATTATTGGCTGTTACTATAACTATGTCTAATTGTATCTGTGCCAGATATAGTGGGGTTGATATATTCATTTCTTGCCACATTCCATTCTTGTAGGCGTCAATTGCTGCTACTATTTCAAGATTCTTGGTGGACTGAATGAGACTAAATACATCATTTGCAATTTCTCCAAGTCCCCATATCGCCACTTTTAATTGCCTGTCGCTATTTTCAATTTCTTTTAACGTATTACTCAATACTTTAATACACTGCCTGCGTCCTCTTTGCTCATAATCTAAAAGAACATCTATATTAATATCCCCTAGATAGCCCAAGTTATTATAAAAGTTTTCTAATTTCGTATCCCCACCATTGTCTATGTACCCTGCTATCGCACTTTCTTTGCATTTTAAAGCTACAGCAGTATACTCCTCATTTGTTAAATTTAACAATTGTTTAATTAAGGTATAATATGTTGCATTACTACCATTATACATTTCTAATTCTGCAATACTTTCGTATATATATCCATTACATTTATTACTTTCTGCATAATAGGGAGCTACAATACTAGGGTATCCTTGGAGTGCTGCTCTAATAATACTTCCGCCTCCAGCAACAATCACTAAAGACCCTTCCATCTCCTTTTCTAAGTTTTCATGAGGTACCAAGCCTAATAGCTTAACATGTCCAGCTCTAAATACTTCTGTTTTTTCACAAACTTTTTTTACCCTACTGGTTTCTTCTCCATCTCCTATGATTTTTAGTTCAATGTTTTTTTCACCCTCACAATATAACTTATTGACATCAGAAATAAGTTGTATTAATCCACCTACTTTGAAATCACACAATCTCCCTATATATGTAATTATATAACTATTACTATTAACATTCTTATTTGCATTTGCTACCATGCTAAACCATACTGGCACAATATTTCTATTTTGTATAGTCATATTATAATAGTCTTCATGAGACTTTATTTTATTTTCATCTAGCCATATTAACACATTGTTTTTGTCTAGTGATTCTAGCATTTCTTTGTATCCTTGTTCCGGAAAATACAAAAAGTTATCCGTATACTCTTTTGGATGACAGACAACTGAGCAAAATTTAGAATCTAGCATCTTTGCTAAGAAAACTCCCGTTATTGATAATCTTGCTCCAAATGTTTCTATAATTGCATCTTTGCCATCCAGTTCTTTTCTTAAAATACTATATAAGTTAAACATTTTATATATAGGAGCCTCTAAAGTTAATACCTCAAAATCAACCTCAATTATTTCTATTCCTATATCTTTAAATGCATCATATAATTCACCTCTATAATTAGAACAAATAAAATACACTTTATGCTGATGATCAATTAACCATCGTGCTTTATCATAAATTAAAATTTCTACGCCTCCTGTAGATGTCCCATAAGAAATTAATACATGGTTTTTTATCATAATTGTTATGCCTCCACTAATTTTTATCAATTTCCTATACATTATACTATCCTGATATTTTCATGTAGCATTAAAAAGGTATATGATACTATGCTATGCATTTCTATTACATCTGCTACCTGCGTTAAATCTTACATAATAAAATTAACTCTGTAGGAGTGCTCAAATGTGTACGTAAAAACAACTTATACTCAGGAACTATTTTATTTATATATTGTGGTATTGTAATTAAATCCTCTCTTTTATGATAAAGACAAATTGCAAGCATTGGCTTATTATGATGTATAGTATTCTTTGCACCCTTCAGTGCTTCTAACTCACTTCCTTCAATGTCCATTTTAATAAAAGTTATTTTATCTTGTGTGTGTTTGAAATAATTATCAATGCTATCCACCTTTATTTCTGTATCTCCTTCAGATGTAACACTCCCCATTTCATCTCCCATATTCTTAAATTTCAGGATAGCTTTACTGCTCCACAACCCAATATTCACAACATTTACAACACAACTTTCCACTTTGTTCTTATCATAACTTTTTGCTATTTTTTTGCAGTTCAATTCATCTGGTTCAAAGCAATAAATTTTGGACTCTTTTACTATTTTTTCAGGCATCTTACTAATAAATTCTCTTACTGTATCCCCATCATAAGCACCACCATCAATTACTATCTCCTTCTCATGCCATTCAACTAGATCATCCAAGAAATACTGTGGTTTATTCCATGATGCTAATGGATAATCCATGTATTCTCCTAATATTCTTCCATTAAGATGAGCTACCAATAGCTCACGAGATAGATCATCAGCTACGTTATTGTAAAGCCAATTAAATTCTTTATAATGTTTCATAAAGAAGTCTTGGCTAAATAAATAATTATCAAATATCCCTATATTAATTGAATAAATCTTGTTTATGTTAATTCTAGAAGAAATAATACTCATATTTAATTGACTCAAGGCGAAGCCTGTAACAACATTCACTTTATTATATTTTACTATTTCATCTTCAAAAATTTTGAGTTCAGTATTGGTATGAGCTAATAATGCACCTTTTGACCAATATTTTTTATCAACAGTAATTGTCTTTACTTTAATTGAATTGCTTTCTAAGTATTTCCACAGCCTATACCCTCTATCTCCTCCTCCTAACATAATTAAGGGTATCTCAGACTTTTTTAGTTCATCTATTGTTTCACTAATGTTTCCAAATCCTTCATTAATTTTATCCCTTAGTGCCATGAACTTTTTCCCTTCAAGGTAAAATTTTGAACATCTTTCTTAAATTTATTCTGTTAGAACAGCTGGCAAACCTTTCATTAGCTTCTCTTCAAGTTCTAAAATCCTATCACTTCGTTCTTTGATTCTAACACATTGATAACCCATATAAAATCCCCATGGTTTAGTACTCTTACTCACTAAAGTCATTGCCCCAAATGCACATCCATCTCCTATTTCTACACCTGGGAGAACCGTCGAACCCGTGCCAATATCAACATGTCTTCCGATAACGACTCTTTTGCTAATTATGTTTGTATATTCAGAAGGGACGGTGGGATTAGTCATAAACTCTCCAGAGTAATCATCTGTCGTTGCATAGATACCGCATCGAGACGATACTCCCGAAAAGTCTTTAAAAACAATACCTTCACTTCCTCCAAAAATCGCACTAAATACTGCTATATGCACATAATTGCCAATATTAATTCTCCCACTTAATATACAATAATCATCAATGCGGACATTATTTCCAATTGTCATTCTTTCAGAACCATATATACTAGCTTTTTTACTAATCAGAACATTTTTCCCAATTTTTTCAAATCCTATTTCTTTTAACTCATCTTCTGAATAAAAACCTGTATTCATATCATTCCTCCATTAGTTCAACTAGCCCTACCTTCTTCTTGAGTGAAACATTGCCTATCCTATAGTTCTCCAGTAGACTTGTTTTCTTGTTTTTATTAACATCATATATCTGTATCATCATCCTAATTTAATCTATATATTGATAAAAATCAGCAAGGGATGTAATTTTAGAAACATCATCAATTGGTATTATAACTTGGTATTCGCTCTCAATTTCGGCCACCAATCTTAAGTGCATAAGTGAATCCCACTCAGGAATCGAACCTTGTTCTGTTTTAAGTGATATTGAATCACCAGGTACTTCAAATATTTTTGCTACAAAATCTAAAAAACCCTCCATACAATCGCTCCTTACCTAGTATTTAATAAAAATAATATAACATCTTAGCTGACTAAAAAATTATTTATTAAATATAATATCTTCAATATTTAAATCAGCTTGTATCTTGTTATAATATTAATTCATTCTAACTTTATTATCATCCTTTTTTCATTATCTTGATCTAGCATATATCCTTCTATTTTGCTATTAGGAAGTATAACAAATTTATGCATTTGAGAAACACCTCAACTCAAGTAAATATGAGATATTTTTTCTTAATAAAGTATAATAACTCCTCTCAAAATTATTACAATAAGACTGATCTTTTGATAAAACACGAATTAAATATGTGCATAACAAACAGTTTCAATATCAAATTCCGTATGATGCCTTAAGTATATTTTATATTCTGGAAGTATTTCTTTAATTAGCAAAGGAAGTCCTACTATATCTTCTGGCTTATGATAAACACATATAGCTAATTTAGGTTTATATTTTTGAATAATATTTTTAGCTCCTAATAAGGCTTGCTCTTCGGCACCTTCAACATCCATTTTGATAAATGATACT
>JAEYPM010000071.1 GCA_023410675.1 Bacillota bacterium
GAAAGTTCCTTGGCTATTCAACTCCGGAGGAGCTATTTGATGACTTCTTGGATCAGGTGTATTCAGTTAACAAGGTACAAAGTAACTTAATTACCAAGCATGTTCAATTTGAAATTGCAATTTAAGAATAATAATCAATATCTATAGCATTCACATTACGAAATTTGTCCTATACTCTACTTATGCCTTGAATTCCAGTATAAATGTAGTCCCTTTCCCTAATCCCTGACTCTTAGCCCGAATAGCACCGCCCATTTGAGTCATATAATTTGCACAACTATGTAGTCCAAATCCCTGTCCACTTTCTTTAGTTGTAAACCCATGCTCAAATATTCTATCTAATAAATTTACTTCTATCCCCTGTCCTCGATCATTTATACTTACCTGTATGTTCTCGCCTTGACGTCTTGAGCTAATAGTGATAATTTTGCTTTCTTTAGGTGTATCTTCCATAGCTTCTACTGCATTTTTTAATAGATTAATAAAAATATGTGTCACTTGTATTTTTACAGCCATTACATTAAAGTTTTCATCTATATTGTTTACTATTTGACACTCTTTTTTGTCGATAATATTTATAGCATCTAGCATTAGTGATCGTATATTGATTTCTTCAAAAAACTTATCTTTGCTTGCATAATTTTTTTGATTCAAAACAATCTTCTTAATTAAATCCACTTTTTCAATCAGCCTGTTAACATGCACCACATTTTTTTCATCTACCTCGTTAAACCTATCTCTAAGCTTAAGATAAAAATTCAAAAGCTTTGGTCCTTTTCCTGTCTGTGTCATAAATTGACCTAGGTTATTCATCTGGGTTTCTAACAAATCGCATGCCATATTATAGTCTTGTAGTGGATATCTTTTTAAATCATTCTGCATATTTTGCAAGGTGATATTAATGCTATTAAGAACGTTTCCTATATTATGCAGACTATCTGTAGCCACTTCAGCCATACCTGCCTTATGTGCCTTTTCTACCAGCTCTTTTTGAGCGTTTTTTAGGTTTGTAAGTAAATTGGCACCATTTATGGCTGAGCTTATTTGCATAGCTACTAAATTATAGAAATATTCTTCAACAATGTTGTATTCGAAAAAGATTATGCCTATACTTTCTGACTGTACCTTTAACAATTGACAGGTTATATTAAGTCCCCTCCCTTTTAGCTTAGCAGCAAAATCTTTTATATAATATATTTTTTCATCATCAAACAATTGGTGCTTTTGACTAAAATTAAACACAAGCCTACATCTGTCATAGGTGTTCTCTTGATCTTCAAACAAAAAAATATAACATCCAGTTATACCAAAGCGTAGTAAATTATTTCTTAGTATATTAAAACATTCATCCATATTAAAGGATGTGAGTAACTCCCTGCCGAAATCATAAAGTTCATATTGCAATGTTCTCATTCTTTTATGCCTTGCATCTATAATGGTAGACATTTTCATTCGTATGTATATGTATGCATTATCTACTATTTCCCTAAATCTTTTATACTCTTCTTCAGAATGAATATAATAAAACATAAATTGCTGGTGAAGCAAATCAAATGCTTTTTCAATATCTTCAACCAAAAAATTGCCTTGACTACACATAATGAAATGATAAAATCTATCCTTTACCATACTTAAGTACTGGGTATTGGATTTTTCATAATAGTCTCTAAGCATAGCATCTAATAATACATGAGTATTAATATTTAAACAAGGAAAAGTTCTTTCTAACTCTTCAGATATATTAATTTTAATTGTTTCATCAGTAATTATCCTATCTGAATGTGATATGTCCTGTTGACTTATTCTATATTTATTTGATGTATAGGGAAAAATTGTACTCCAACTTCTTTCTTTACACCCACAGGATTCATTTATGGATAATCGACTTGGTATATCTTCTAAAATAGAGGTATCTTCACCTAGCAGTATTTTAATAAGCTTCTCACATCCATAATATCCTATTTCTCTCCATGGAAAATATATAGAAGTTAAAGAAACATCAAGTAGCTTATCCGCATCCCCTGCTTCATAACTTGTAACAGCTATATCCCTTGGCACCTTCATATTTCTTTTGTATAGTTCTTTAAATATCCCTATCGTTTCTTCTGTATACATACTCATGATGACATCTGGTTTTAATTTCCTTTTGTCCAATACTAATTCAACTATTTTTTTCCCTCTTTCCAGAAGTTTATCTGTCTGTATTTCTTGAGAACTTATGAAAAGGTTAGGGTCATAAAGGCTATATTGTTTCATTGTTTTTACATATTGCTCACAGCGAGCATCATGAAGAAGTGGTGAAACAAATACTATTTTCTTGTGATGATGTGTCTCAATTAGGTGTTCTAAAAGCTCTTTAATATATATTTCCCCTTGGATAACAACGCTTGGAATATTATTAATCTTATGCCCAAGACTCACCTTAGGAACATCTTTAAATATCTCATAAAAATGTTTCCCCATGTGCATAGAATATTCTTCATCCCAACCAACAAATAAGAGTCCATCTAGTTTATGACTATAGGCTAATTCTCTCAATTTTAATATTTCTTCTTCTCTTACCTTTTTACTTTCTTGATCTATATCTATCGCATATCGTATAATATTGACCCCATACTTTAACCCAGCCTGATAGACACCCTCCATCATTTTATTAAAATATTCTTCTCTCCATTGTTCATGGAAAAAGCCTATAGTTAGATTTGATAGATTGTTTCTTAATATTTGTTTTTCCACTAAAATGAACCTCCTAGTTATAGCATTCACGTTTTATCTCTCATAAGAACTTATCAATATATGCTATGGCTTCATCTTCTGGTAGTGGCTTGCTAAAGAAATATCCTTGGATCATATCACATTTATATTTTGACAGATATTCAAGTTGCTCTTTTGTTTCTACCCCTTCAGCTACAACCTTCATATTCAATTTTTCAGCAATGTTAATCATGACCTCAGCCAATATAACATCCTTATCTCCTTTATCAATATGGTCTATAAAAATCTTATCTATTTTAATCGTATTAATAGGAAGACTTTTTAAATAACTTAAAGAAGAATAGCCTGTCCCAAAATCATCAAGAGAAATTTCAATGCCCATCTCATTTAGCTTTTGTATTTTTTGAACACAGTTTTCAAATGAACTCATTAATACCGTCTCAGTGATTTCAATGCCTAGCGCCTCAGGTGTAATTCCAGTTTCTTCTATTACTTGTTGCACACTTTCTACAAAATTACTTTGCATAAGCTCTACTGCTGAAACATTAACTGAAATTCGAATATTACTCTTTGTTATATTATGTACCTTTTTAGCAAATAAACAAGCATTATATAAGATCCATCTGCCAAGTGGAATAATAAAACCACTTTCTTCAGCAACCTTAATAAATTTATTTGGGGGAACAAAACCTAAGTCTTTACTATACCATCTTATGAGTGCCTCTAGTCCCACCACCTTACCTGTTTTTATATCAATTTGTGGTTGGTAATTTAACTTAAATTCATTATTAGTCAATGATTCACTTAAATAAAAATCTAAGTCTATGCGTTCTTGTAATCGTTTATTCATTGTACAATCAAAAAAGCTATACATGCCATTCCCTCTGGATTTTGCACTATAGACAGCTGTTTCTGCATTTTTTATAAGCTCATCAGCGGTATCTCCATGTTCTGAAAAGACTGCTACACCTATGCTTATAGTAATATGTAGCTTGCTTCCTTCTACTATGACATGTTCTTTAAAAAGATCCATTATATTACGTATAAAGTCTTCTATCTTATTTTGATCTTTCTCACAATGATATAAGATGACAAATTTATCTGCACTAAATCGAGCAATATCTACCCCTTCTTTTTTGCATACGCTTAGAATCATATTTGATGTTGTTTTAATCAATCGATCACCATAAACATGTCCTATGGTATTATTAATCAGCTTAAATTTATCAATATCTACAAATACTAGAGCAAAGCTCTTACTCTTTTGATTGGCACTTATGATTTCCTGATTAATCTTTTCTTCAAGTGCCGCCCTGTTGTATAATCCAGTTAACTCGTCATGATGGGCTGCATATGCTAGTTGCTCTTCTTTTTGCTTACGCAAACTAATTTCACGTGATAACTTTTCAACAATCTCTTCAAAATTTTTAGTCCTTTTTTGAACCTGAATTTCTAATGAATCTACATAATTTTGATTCGCAAGTGCTAAATTCCATTTCGACGTAAGACTTAATGCAACTTGCTTGATTGTAATACTATCAAAAGGTTTTTTCATAAACAACAGTTTGTCACAGTAACCGAGCTCATCTAATATTTCTTCCCATTCATAGTCAGAATATGCTGTAGTAATAACTATTTCTACATTTTTATCTATTTCTCTTATCTTGGCAATTGTTTTAATGCCATCTAAACCTGGTGGCATTCTAACATCCATAAAAATCAGAGCATAGGGATCTTCTTCATACTTTGCCTTTAAAACAAGCTTGATGGCTTCTTCACCTTGATAAGCATCATCAATTCTATATATTATTTCTATATGTTTGTTTGGAAGGACTTCTTGGTCAAAAATCTCTCTTTTTAATTCTTCTAGTTCATTATCTCTACGTATAGTAGGTTTTAATATGCTCTTAATATCTTCATGAATATCTCTATTATCATCTACTATTAATATTCTATTTTTATGTAGCATCATAAAACTCACCTCCAAATATCCATACTCAACGTATGATTCATCTTAATTATTTTCTTATACCATGCAAATTTATTCGTTAATTTATCTTCTCTATTGCAACGTATATTCAGTGCATTTATCGGAAAATACTACTTGGATTAGACTTTTATAACAAACCCTCAATTTTGTTAATATTTTTTCGCAACTATATAAAATATAAATGCCGATAACAAATATCTATATATTTGTTATCGGCATATTTAAGTCTTTTCTATAGAGAAATAACAGCTGAATTCATATATCCTTGCACTAAGCTTTTATAAATTTTCAATAACACAGTTAGCAAAATCTGCTCCTGAAGCACCATCACTTCTTCCTGTCATAACAACTTTTTGATTTGCTATAGCAAGTGCTTTTACTACTCTATCTGCTTCTTCTTTGTAACCAATATGACGAAGCAATAACTCTGCTGCTTTGATCATACTTGCAGGGTTTGCATATATTTCTCTTCCTGTTTCAACCATTCTTGGTGCACTACCATGGATTGCTTCAAACATCGCATATCTATTTCCTGTGTTTGCACTTCCTGCAGTTCCAACACCGCCTTGAATTTGTGCTGCTTCATCTGTAATAATATCACCATATAAGTTAGGAAGTACAAAGACCTGATATTGTGATCTTACTTTTTCATTAATTAAGTTTGCAGAAATAATATCAACAAACCAATCGTCAACTTGAATTTCTGGATAATCTTTTGCTACTTCATAACAAATTTCAAGGAATTTCCCATCTGTTTTCTTTAAGATATTTGCTTTTGTAATAATTGCTACATGTGTTTTCCCATTATTTCTTGCAAAATCAAAGGCTGCTTTTGCAATTCTTCTAACACCTTGTGTTGTAATCACTCTAAAATCAAAAGAAACATCTTCATCAATATGAATACCTCTGCTTCCAAGCACATATTCTCCTTCAGTATTCTCACGGAAGAATGTCCAATCAATACCAAGTCCTGGCACAGAAACTGGTCTTACATTAGCAAAGAGGTCGAGCTCACGTCTCATAGCAACGTTGGCACTTTCAATATTAGGGCCATCTCCCTTACTTGGAGTAGTTGTAGGTCCTTTTAAAATAACATCACATGCTTTAAGTTCTGCAAGTACATCATCTGGTATTGCCTTATTTACTGCAATACGATTTTCTATGGTAAGCCCTTCTATTTCCTTAAAGACTATCTTACCACCTGCAATATCATCTTTTAATACAGCTTTTAATACTCTTTCAGCTTCTCTTGTAATGGCTGGACCAATTCCATCTCCACCACAACATCCAATAATAATTTGATCTTTTTTTGAAAAATCGACTGCTTCCTCATCATTTTTCATTTTTGCTACACGATTTAACTGTTCTTCAACTAACTGTGCAAAGTGTTCGCCTGCTATTTTTAATTTTTCCATTTATATAAACCTCCATTTAAGTATTAATCAAACTATTTATTTATTTGCAAGTTCCTTGATCATATTGATTTTTCCACCATAAAGTAGCATTTCTCTTTCTCTATCTGATACTTCTAGCTTCACTTTATATGAAAGATTCTTTGTTTTATTCAAAACAATTAATTGATCTTGTTTAGCAACTTGATCCCTTGCATTTTCAATGACCAACTCATCAAGGACATCTACTGTATCATAGTCACTTGGATTTTCAAATACAAGCGGTATAATTCCTGAATTAATAAGGTTGGCTTTGTGAATACGTGCAAAGCTCTTTGTTATAACAGCTTTGATACCTAATTGAAGAGGTGCAAGTGCAGCATGTTCTCTTGATGAACCTTGTCCATAGTTGTCCCCCCCAACAATAATGCCACCGCCATATTGTTTTGCTCTAGTAGGGAACTCAGGATCACATGGAACTAGGCAGTGTTCTGCTAAGTAAGGTATATTAGAACGATATGGAAGCAAGCTTGCATTAGAAGGCATAATGTGATCTGTTGTAATATTATCTTCGACTTTAATAAGAACCTTTCCTTCACATGCCTGTAATGATTTATTAAGTGGGAATGGTTTGATATTTGGACCACGTACCACTTCTACCTTTTCAGGTTCTTTACTTGGTGAAACCACCATATTGTCATTTGCATTAAACTTTTCTGGCATATCTATAGTTATATCTAAATCAGAAATAGTAGATGGGTCTGTAAGAACACCTGTAATAGCACTTATTGCTGCTGTTTCTGGGCTTACAAGATATACTCCTGCTGAGACAGTACCACACCTTCCTTTAAAGTTACGATTGAAGGTACGAAGGGATACAGCATTTGTTGCTGGTGCTTGTCCCATACCAATACATGGGCCACATCCTGACTCAATAATTCTTGCTCCTGCTGCTACTAAGTCTGCTAAAGCTCCATTTTCTGAGAGCATAGTTAAAACTTGTTTAGAACCAGGTGCAATAACTAAACTTACATCACTATGAATGGTCTTTCCTTTTAAGATTTTAGCTACTTTCATAAGATCAAGATAAGATCCATTTGTGCAGCTACCAATAGCAACTTGATCCACTTTAATGCCTTGTGTTTTCTCTACTTCTGTTACATTATCTGGACTATGAGGCATTGCAACAAGTGGCTGCAATATATTTAAATCAATTGTAATTTTTTCATCATAAATGGCATCTTCATCTGCCTTTAATTCTTGCCATACTTCTTCTCTTTGCTCTGCCTTTAAAAATGCTTTTGTTACCTCATCACTTGGAAATACAGAAGTAGTTGCTCCAAGTTCAGCCCCCATATTAGTAATTGTTGCTCTTTCAGGTACACTTAAAGTTTTTATTCCTGAACCTGTATATTCTATAACACGACCTACGCCGCCTTTAACACTTAATCTTCTTAAAACTTCTAAAATAATATCTTTTGCTGATACGAATGGTCTTAATTTCCCTACAAGCTCTACATTTACTATCTTTGGCATTGTAATATAGTAGGTTCCTCCGCCCATAGCTACAGCAACGTCAAGTCCCCCTGCTCCAATAGCTAACATACCAATTCCTCCACCAGTAGGTGTATGACTATCAGAACCTAAAAGTGTTTCACCTGGCACACCAAATCTTTCTACATGGACTTGATGACATACGCCATTACCTGGTCTTGAAAAATAAATACCATGCTTATTGGTCACTGTTTGTATGTATTTATGATCATCTGCATTTTCAAACCCTTGCTGTAACATGTTATGATCAATATACGCTACAGATCGTTTTGTTTTTACGGTATCAATGCCCATAGCTTCAAATTGAAGATATGCCATGGTTCCTGTTGAGTCTTGAGTAAGTGTTTGGTCTATTTTAATCCCAATCTCCGTACCCTTAATCATTTCTCCTTCTACAAGGTGAGCCTTAATAATCTTTTCCGTTAACGTAAGTCCCATTTTATATTCTCCTTCTTTTTTGATTCCTTTTTTCAATCCTCTTTTATTATTTACGTCTTTATAGAATTCACATTTTAAGTTTGCCTTATACTATGTGAATTCATCCTAAGAAACAACATTAAGTGGTTGAATAAGCGAAGTATTTGAGTTGTTTCTCTTTTATCAATCAACATATATTATAGCATATAGATAATAGTACAATAAAGTCCCATTTTATACAGCACAAAATTCATGTTTATAATATTCGGTGATACTGTACGAATTCGTATGCAAGAATTAACTTTTAATCACTTATCACAAAGAAAACTCTCTATTTATTAGAGAGCTCCTTCCATATTTTTAATAAGATCAAACACTATTTGCTCTAATTCTTCATCACTAATCACAGTTATACGCCCCTTAGCATATTCTTGATCGACCCAATCCTTAAGCTTTACACAAATAGGGTGATTTTTTTCTATGTTTTTAAACTGTGGCAAAGATGGATTTGTGTTAAGCCAATGTGCAATCCCTGCTATACCAGATGTATCACTAATAGCTACTCTAACTGGTCTATTTAGAAATTTTTCTGTATCAAAAATATTGTATATTTCTTCGTTTTTCAACAGACCGTCTGCATGAATACCTGCTCTTGTTACATTAAAGTTTTTACCTACAAAAGGTGTTCTCTCAGGAATTTTTTCTCCTATAACATGTTCATAATACTCAGCTAACTCTGTTATTACAGTTGTATCCATTCCATCTAGTGTTCCTCTTAACTGTGCATATTCAAATACCATAGCTTCAAGAGGCGTATTACCCGTTCTTTCTCCAATACCAAACAATGAGCAGTTAACAGCACTACAACCATATAGCCATGCAGCTGTTGAATTTGATACTGCTCTATAAAAATCATTATGCCCATGCCATTCTAAGAGATCACTTGGCACACCTGCTTGAACATTTAAATTATAAATAATACCTGATACACTTCTTGGAAGCATTGCCCCAGGATAGGCAACACCAAATCCCATAGTATCGCAAGCACGTATTTTCACAGGCACACCAGTTTCTTGCATGATCTTCATAAGCTCTCTTACAAATGGAATAATGAAATTAAATATGTCTGCTCTTGTAATGTCTTCAAAATGACATCTTGGTTTTATTCCTGCTTCGATACAATCTCTTACTATTCCTGTATAGTGTTTTATAGCTTCTGAACGTTTCATATGTAGCTTATGAAAGATATGATAGTCTGAACAACTTACTAAAACTCCTGTCTCTTTTATCCCCATTTGTTTAACAATCTCAAAATCTTTTTTAGAAGCTCTAATCCAAGAGGTGATCTCAGGAAATTCAAATCCTAGCTCCATACATTGACGCACTGCTTCACGATCTTTTTCACTATATAAAAAGAATTCAGTTTGTCTTATAATTCCATTTGGCCCACTTAACCTACTTAGCATCTTAAATATTTCAACTATTTGTTCTACTGTATAAGGCTGCCTTGACTGCTGACCATCTCTAAAGGTAGTATCTGTAATCCATATTTTTTCAGGCATTCCTAAAGGAGATTGTATATTATTAAATGCAATTTTAGGAATATCATCATAAGGATAAAACTCCCTATACATATTTGGCTGTTCTATCTCTTCTAGCTGATATCTATGCTCAGGTGTCTGCAATAAATTTGTCCTATTATTTAGTTTAAACATCGAATCACCTCTTGAAATTTAATTTAATTTATCATTTAATTTTTTGACAATTTATATGAGTATAATTGTATACAATCATGACTAAAATGTCAACTCATTTGCATAATACCATTTTTGTTTATCACTACATATTGTAAAATATGAATGTTTTAATATTAAAACTTGCAAATAGTTTTGTATTATGAAATCATAAGCTTAAACTTTAAACTTTTTATACCCTATGCTTTTAAACACACACTCCATTTATCTTTTGTATAAAGCTTTAATTATTGGATTATCTTAATAACATATAATATTCCATTCAAAAAGGTGATGAAATAATTAGTTTTTTATCTCATCACTTTTTTACTAACTCATAATATCAGCTTAATCATACCTTCTAATCTTATCCTATTGAAGAAAATGGCTCATGAGCTAACTTCACTGTCTCATGCCAATTCAAATTTAAAGCCTTTTAAATTACTATCTATCACTCTTTGTCTAAGCTCATCTGAAACAAAAGGTCTCCTTTTAGGCTCATCTACTATTTTAAAAATATGTTTCCCTTTAACCTTACTTTCAATAAATGCATATTTTATAAACATCATGATATGTTGCCCATGGCTAAATGTTTCAAACTGATCTTTATCATAATCACTTTTAGCACTGTTTATTGAATTAAATACTCCTGTATCTAATTGTACTCCTAAATCTACTTTCATCCACCTACATGGCTACTCACAAATCTGTATATGCTTTCTTTCCAATATCTTTCTATTTCTTGTGTGAGAGTTTTTATAAAATCCTTTATAATAATTTCAAAAAGAGATGCTCCTTTTGATTAATGTTGTTTAGCAGTTCATTATATCAAAAGCATACATCTCTTTTTTACTTTTCCTACAATAATTTTACACTAACCATCGTTATCGAATGATTGAATATCGTTCAAAGTTAAAATTATCTGTTACTCGTTTAATTGATATTATTTTTCCTGAACTTGCTAACTTTGTTTGGTCAATTCATCAGAACTCTAGTTATCAACTTTTACTTGAATTACCTTCTCCTGAAGCCATTAAGGTATGTCATTTGACACACCTAACAACAGTCACCTCTAAAGCTTCTCATGGAAAATATGCACGTGAATAAGTAGATTCCCCTCAACCTTAATGCTCTCATTTGGTGTGGAATAGTTACAAGCATATATATATGATACATACACGCATTAGCCTCTTATGATTATATTGTTATGCGATTGTCAGTATCTATCATTTTATCGCTGGTTATTTTATGCAGAGATAAACTCATTTTGCCCACTGGCTTAGCAAGAAATTATCTATCAAAAAATACTCAGCAAAACCAAATTGAATTGGTATGCTGAGCGAAAGAACTAATTATATCAGCTAGCCTTCTAAAAAGTTGTATTATAAAATTCTTCAAGCCTCTTAAAGAACAAGTCAAATGCCGAACTTTCACTAACACTATAGAATAAAAGAATATGACACCATGACTGTGTACTTTCTATTCTATATTTCTTTTGTATCCACTCTTGAAATCCTGGATAAACCCCAAAATATTTTTTCTCTGCATCTAAATAACCATATGCAATTGCCAAACCTCCCAAAAAGTGATCAAGCTTTGTTAGTGATTTTTCTCCTATATACATTTCAGGATTCTTCTTTATTTGTTTCGTTAGTTCTAATAGGTTCTGAAAAAATGCCTCTTGCGATATTATATTCATCACTAATCCTCCTTAAAAAATCCCTGCATACGCCAGTTATACTTTACAATATTGTATTATAAAATTCTTCAAGCCTCTCAAAGAATAGGTCAAGTGCTTCACTTTCACTAGTACTATAGAATAAAAGAATCTTATACCATTGCTGTGTAGTTTTTATTCCCTCCCTGTTTTGTATCCACGCCTGAAAGCCTGGATAAAAATCAAAAGTTTTCTTCTCTGCATCTAAACAATGATAAGCATGTGCAAAACCTTTTAAAAGGTAATAGAGTTTTGTTAATGATCGTTCTCCTGTATATAATTCTGGTCTCTTTTTTATTTGCTTCGTTAATTCCAATAAATCTTGTAAAAATAACTCGTTAGATATTATATTCATAGCTATCTCCCCTTAAAAATCTATAAACTCAATACACATCTCACCTATTGCATAAAAATCTGCTAACCATTTTTCATATTCTATTCCATTAGGGTGTATATTGTCATATACCTTACCATTAAATTCAATTGCAGTATGAAAACTATTTTCACTTATAGCTCTATTTGCTGTATCACTCCAAATAAAACCCCTTCCATTATTTTTATATGTTAACTTGATTTGACGTCCCTTCATTTTATTTTTCTGGATTATTTTTTTAAGTTCTTTGGCACATTCCACACATTCTAGATTCTCATATTTTTTTGCTACCTTAGCTATTTCTTGCTCTACCTTGGCGTAATTTATTGCTTTTAACTTCCCATAATCATCCCATGCACTGCTTCCTGCATTTCTTCCTACACTTGCTGCTATACCAATCCCCGCACCTGCAACAACCACACCTGCTGCTACTTGTACAACACCTATAACTACTCCTTTTACACTCACTACTTTGAGAATTGTTCCATCTGGCATAACTATTCCTACAGTTCCAGCAATAAGTTTTAATGCTCCCGCATCAAACAATGCTTTCCCTGCCAGATAAAGCTTTGCACCAGTCTCCATGGCAGCTACGAACATCACAAATTCTGTAGCCATCTTAGATACTAGATAAACTTCATTTTGTTCTAATTCTTCTAGTGTTAGCTCTTCTCCATCTAAATTACACTTATTAATAAAAAATAGAATTCCTGACTTTACTTTTTCATTTGATGGAAAATATACATGCACAAAGAAAGATGCATCATATGCTCCTACCTCATTTAATATAGCAATTATTATATCTTTTGGTGGGAATAGAGAATCAGCAAATCCCATGATCTTACCATACAGTACCATCTCTTGATTCTCATATTGATGTAAATAAGAATTAACATATGGCTGCTTTGAAATATCAACTATTTTGCTAAAGTCAATCACTATATCTTTTTCTATATTATTTAAATTTAACCTATCTTCCCCTAAAGTAACATCTGTTGTTATATTTGACAAGTCTATTTCTTCATCTACAGGAATCCAA
>JAEYPM010000088.1 GCA_023410675.1 Bacillota bacterium
AAATAAAGCCTACTGCAGACATACAGCCTGCTGGAATGACAGTTAAGGTTCTTTCGCCGAGCACCTTTAAAATAAGCCTTACTGCAATACTTCCACCGCATCCAGCACATGCCTTATGTCCATAAAAAAATTCTTTATCCGTAATATTTCTGGCATTAATAGTTCTTGAATTATTTGTTTTTCTATTATTTGTTTCTGCATTAATAGTTCCTGCATTATTGCTCATCAATTGCCACCCCCAGACTTAAAAATTTAACTCGCTCTTTAGGTTTTCCCCCTGATGCTTCCTTTAAATCATGGAATGCTTCTACAAGCCCACCATGTCCCCTGCCAAAAGCTTTTTTGAAGGAATCATCTACTTCCCTTATGACTTCTTTTGCATCAAGGACAGCTTTGTGCTGCTGATACTTAAACTCCATATTGTCAGCAGGTGTAGAACTAAAGCCCATATTCTTTGGATTCTCTAAGTCCATTTTATAAGGAGTTTCAAAAGGTGGCAGAAACTTATCCACTTGCTCTTTTTCAGGGATATCCACTAATTCATAGGTATGTGTAAGTATAAAGCCATCAAGGTTGAGCATAACTGGTGTAAGTACTTTTAGGTTTTCTGCTATGGCGTAAGACTGAATCACCATATCTAAGCTTTCCTGGGCATCTTCTACATATACCTGTATCCATCCGCTATCTAAAAGGGAGAGTGAATCTCTATGATCACCATAGATACTCCATGGCAATGCTACAGAACGGTTGGCATTCATCATAACAATTGGAAACCTTCCACCGCTGGCATAATGAAGACATTCAGCCATATATAAAAGTCCTTGCGAAGAAGTTGCTGTAAAGGTTCTTGCCCCAATACTACTTGCTCCCATGCAGGCTGAAAGGGCTGAATGTTCCGATTCTACATGGAGAAATTCAGACTTTAGACTTCCGTCTTCCACCATTTCTGCTAGGCGTTCTACTGCAATTGTCTGAGGAGTTATTGGATATGCAGCTATTACATGAGGACTAGCTAACCTTACACCTTCTGCAACTGCCTCGTTTCCTGAAAGAAATGCTCTATTTCCCATGCTGCTCTCCCTCCCTTACCATTTCTATTGCTTTTTTTGAGCAAACCTTAGCACATATGCCGCAGCCTTTGCAGAAATCATAATCAATGTCTACAACCTTGTCTTTTTTGAATATAACACCTTCTAGGCAACAAAGATAACAATAAAAGCATCCAATACACTTACTATCATCTACAATAGGTTTTTCAGTTCTTCAGCCTACATTTTCTGTTACGAGATGTCCCGCCTCATAGCAAGGTCCTACAGGATAGTCCTTGATATGCTCTGGTTTCACATATTTCTTTAGGTTAGGTCTATTCATAGGATGCCCTCCTTACTCTCAACGAAGGTTCTTTCAACCACCTGAATGTTTTTCTCAAGCAAAGAGCCTTTCAAAAAGCCTTCCATTCCTTTTGATATGGCATCTACATCAACTAAATTTGAAACAGCCCTTTTCTTGTAATGTAAATGAAAAGCCCTATTGGAATCCCAAGGAGTATCGCAAGCAACATAGATGTTGAGCACATGATAAAGGTTTCGTAAAATGCTTTGATTAAATTTTGCATAAGTTCGTCAACTGTTATTTTAAGCATTGAGCACCTCCAAATCCGCTACCCTTGTATTTAAATAGCTTTCTGCAGCAGTAATATTTTTTGAATCCCCTTCCAAATGCACTACCAGAATGCCTATTGGTTGGCCTAATATATATTCAATCTTTCCATGAAGGATGTTTAAGTTTATATTAAATTTCTTTATTGTATCTGATATTACTGGTTCTTCAGCTTTGTCCCCTCTGTAGACTATTTTTAAGATCCTTTTTCCTCCCTCGCTTAAAAGTCGTTGTGGCAAGTCGAGATTAATGGTGTGATTGACTAATTGCTTAGTAAAAGGATGTTTTGGTGATGCAAAAACATTATAAACAGTATCTAACTCAACTACTTCTGCATCTTTCATGACAGCAACTCTATCACATATCTTTTTAATAACATTCATTTCATGAGATATGATGACAGTAGTTATTCCTAACTGATTATTGATTTTTTTAAGAAGCTCCAGTATAGAGTTGGTGGTTTCTAAATCAAGGGCTGAGGTTGGCTCATCACATAGAAGAATTTCAGGGTTGTTTGCAATAGCTCTTGCAATGCCTACTCTTTGCTTTTGACCGCCACTAAGCTTTGATGGATAAGCTGAAGCTCTGTCAGAAAGATCAACGAGTTCAAGTACCTCGGGTACTCTTTTCTTTATTTGCTCCTTGCTCTTTCCAGAGGCCTTCATAGCAAAGGCAATATTCTCAAATACTGTTTTCGTATGTATCAGATTAAAATGCTGAAAAATCATGCCTGTTTCTGCTCTATGTTTTCTAAGTGCTTCGCCCTTAAGATGAGTAATATCATTATCCTTAATCACTACGCTTCCTTTACTTGGCCTTTGCAAAAGGTTAATCGTTCGAAGCAGAGTACTTTTCCCTGCACCACTGGTTCCCACAATACCAAAAATCTCTCCCTTTTTAATCTCAAAGGACACATTCCTTACTGCCTCTAATTTTTTGTTTTTCGATGCAAAATTAACATGAATATTTTGGAACCTAATCATTTTAGCACTTCCTTTTTACGATTTTACTTTTTAAGCTTTATTCGTTTGCAATATTCCATTTGTCAACATACCACTGTGGTCTTTGGAATTCTTTAAATTCATATTCTGAGCTTTCAATTTGGCTTTTAAAGAACTCAGATTCAACAATCTCTTTGATATCCTTTACAAACTGCTTATCAATATCTTCTGTTCTTACAGCAATAAGATTTACTGTATCTTCTACAAGCTTCTCTTTTACAATAGCACTTGAAAGTGGTATACCTGCTGCAATAGCGTAATTCCCGTTTACTAAAGAAAGGGTTGTGCTATCAAGTGTTCTTGGAAGCTGTGCAGCTTCAACAGGTTGAATAACAAGTCCATATAGGTTTTCGTCAATATCTTTTTCAGATGCTGTTGTAGGATTAATATCTTCCTTAATAGTAATGAGGCCAGCGTCCTTTAAGAACACCAAGGCTCTTGCTAAATTTGTTGGGTCGTTTGCAATCGTAACAGTATCTCCTGCTTTAAGTTCTTTTTTAAGCTCTTCTATATTTTTAGCTTGTAATTTGTTTGAGTAAATTCCAAGTGCAGCAGTAGGTATTTTTATAACTTCTGAAAGCTCAAGTTTGTTATCTTCAGAGAATTTTTTAAGATAACGTGCATGTTGGAATACATTCACATTAATTTCCCCATTGGCAAGTGCAAGATTTGGCTACACATAATCGCTAAATTCCTTGAATTCTACCTTATATCCTCTTTTTTCAAGTTCAGGCTGAATCGCTACTTTTACTAAGTCCCCATATGGTCCTGGTGCAACGCCAACAATGATTGTTTCACCTTTTCCAGTTTCAGATGCATTAGTTGTATCTGCTTCTGATGAAGTAGCTTCCTCTGATGTTGCTTCCGTAGTTGCCTCTGTTACATTTGATGAATTTGTCTTTTCTTCACTCTTTGCACAGCCTCCAAGCTGCACTGAAAGTGCTAGTACTAAAATAAATACGCTCCAAAATTTTCTAAGTTTATTTCTCATATTAAAACCTCTCCTTTTTAATTTGAATTTTATCAATTCTAATATTAGTAATCGTATCATTATAGTTTGGTTTATTTATAAAATTAAAGGGGAATAATCCCCTTTGTTTTTTTGATTTAAGCATCTTGGAACAATGCAGTAGATAAATATCTTTCGCCAGTATCTGGAAGGAGTACAACAATAACCTTGCCTTTATTCTCAGGTCTTTTAGCAATTTGTGTTGCTGCAAATGCCGCTGCTCCTGAAGATATTCCAACTAAAAGCCCTTCATTTTTTGCAAGGCTTCTTGAAGTCTCAAAAGCTTCTTCGTTCTTAACTTTAAAGATTTCATCTACAACCTCTTTTTTGAAGTTATCAGGTACAAAGCCTGCACCAATGCCTTGTATTTTATGAGGTCCTTTATTTCCTCCTGATAAAACAGGTGAATCAAAAGGCTCAACTGCTACAATTTGTACGCCAGGCTTATGCTTTTTAAGTGCTTCACCAACACCTGATACTGTACCACCTGTACCAACTCCACCTACGAATATATCTATTTGCCCATCAGTATCTCTTAAAATTTCCTCTGCTGTAGTTATCTTATGAATTTCAGGGTTTGCAGGATTCTTAAACTGCTGTGGAATATATGAGTTTGGCGTCTGGGCTGCTAACTCTTCAGCCTTTTTAATCGCTCCGCCCATTCCATCAGCACCTGGCGTAAGAATAAGTTCAGCTCCTAGAGCCTTTAAAAGATTTCTTCTTTCAATGCTCATGGTATCTGGCATTGTGAGGATTAACTTATAGCCTCTTGCCGCAGCTACAAAAGCCAGTGCAATACCTGTGTTTCCGCTTGTTGGTTCTATGATCACAGAATCTTTGTTTATCAGTCCTTTATCTTCTGCATCCTTTATAAGTGCATAGCCAATCCTATCCTTAACACTTGAAGCAGGATTGAAAGATTCTAGTTTTGCTATTAGAGTGGATTCTAAATTGTTTTGTTTGTTGTAATTAGAAAGTTCAAGAAGTGGTGTATTCCCAATTAGGTCTGTAAGATTTTTTGCTATTTTTGACATATGATCGCCTCCTATTTTTTATTCCCAAGTATTCTTATATGTTTTATTATATTTATTATTTTAATGCCTCAATTTTAAATTGTCAATACATTCTTAAAAAAATATTATATTATCATATAAGAATACTATGAATTAAGAATATAACATAAGAGGTCAAATCCTAATATTAGAATTTGACCTCTCTATAAGCTTGTTTTATGACTTTATTGCTTTATGACTTCATTGTTTTTTGACTTCATGATTTTATAGCTTTATAATTTTATAGCTTCATAATTTTATCGTTTATAATTTTATAACTGCATTCTTTATTCTTTCAAGTCCATCTTGTAGCACTGTCCTTGGGCATGCAAAATTTATTCTTTGGAAACCATGACCTTCCACACCAAAAATTGCTCCATCATTTAAACCGACACCAGCTTCATGAACAAAAAATTCTTTTAACTTTTCTCCTGGAACTGAAAGCTCGTTGCAATCAAGCCATGCAAGATAGGTTGCCTCTGGTCTAATGACTTTTATTCCTGGGATATTATTTTGAACGTATTGAGCCAATAGATTTAGATTATTCTCAAGATATACCATAAGCTCATCTAGCCACTCTTCACAATGGGTGTAGGCGGATATCGCTGCTTCAAGTCCAAAAAGATTAAGCATACCTGCTCCAGTTTTATTTAGAGTACTTCTAAACTTTCTCTTAAGCTCTGCATCTTGTATCACCGCAGCAGACATTGATAATCCAGCAATATTAAAGGTTTTTGTTGGAGATAATAATGTAACAGAGTTTTTTAAAGCTTCCTCAGATAAAGATGCAATAGGAATATGCTTATGTCCTGCAAACACTAAATCTGAGTGTATTTCGTCTGAAACAAGAAAGACATCATATTTTCTGCAAAGCCTGAGTACCTCTTCCAGCTCATGACGCTTCCATACTCTTCCGATTGGGTTGTGTGGACTGCAAAAAATCATTATTTTGACATTATCAGCAAGCTTTTTTTCAAGATCGGCATAATCCATCTCATAATGTCCATTGTTACTTTTTAGAGAATTAGTTATTAACTCTCTTCCATTCTCTTTTATACTGGAATAGAAAGGGTAGTATATGGGTGTTTGCATCAAAATCTTGTCTCCTGGCTCTGTAAACGCAAGGATTGCTGTATTTACTGAAGTGACCACGCCAGGACTATAAGTTAACCACTTACTGTCTATCTCCCAGTCATGTCTTCTTTTTAGCCAACCTACTAAAGCATCTGAAAGTCTTTTGGATTCCTCAGTATAACCAAAGACTCCATGCTCTGCCCTACGCATTATCGCCTGTGCTATAGGAGCGGGTGATCTAAAATCCATATCAGCAACCCACATAGGTAAAATATCAGCCTTGCCAAATCTTTGCTTGCAGTAGTCCCATTTCACACTATCTGTATTTCTTCTATCTATAATCTCGTCAAATATATTATGCATCAAATATCCCTCCTATTCCAAAGCCTGCTCAAGGTCAGCAATGATGTCATCTGCATCTTCAATTCCTACAGAAAGCCTTAGCAGTGTATCAGTTACTCCTATTTTCTGCCTTATTTCCAGAGGTATAGCAGAATGTGTCTGAACAACAGGATAAGTTATTAAGCTTTCTACGCCACCTAGACTTTCGGCAAAAATAACAAGTTTCACTTTTTCTAGAACCTTTTCAACAATTTGCGTGTCTTTTACGGTGAAGGAAATCATAGCTCCAAAGCCAGAAGCCTGTGTTTTTGAAATGCTGTAGCCTTCATGATCAGGTAATCCCACATAATGAACCTTGGTAACATTTTTATGCCTATAAAGCCATTTTGCAATCTTTATGGCATTTTTCTGTTGCTTTTCAAGACGGACGCCTAACGTCTTTATCCCTCTTAAAATTAGCCAACTGTCAAAAGGTGACAATACAGCGCCCTCTGATTTTTGCACAAGCTTTATTCTTTCTGACAATACCTCATCGTTTGCAGCAATAAGTCCTGCCAGGGTATCATTATGCCCTCCTAGGTACTTGGTTCCACTGTGAATAACAACATCTGCTCCAAGCTCTAGGGGCCTTTGAAAATATGGTGTAAGAAATGTATTATCAACAATGAAAAGCATTTCTTTACTTTTTGCTAACTGAGAAATCCGCCTCAGATCAGCCACCTTCATCATAGGATTTGAAGGTGTTTCAACAAAAAACGCTTTGCTATTAGCTTTGACTGCTTCTTCTACATCCTTGAAATCACTTGTATCAACATACGAAAACTGTATCCCATACTTTGCGTATACTTCCTCAAATATTCTATAAGTACCCCCATAGATGTCATCAGATATAATGATATGATCACCATGTGAAAATATAGAAAGTATGGTTGAAATTGCAGCCATACCGCTAGAAAAAGCAAAACCAAATTTTCCATTTTCAAGGCTTGCAATAGTATTTTCCAGTTCTTCTCTTGTTGGGTTTTGAAGTCGTGAGTAGTCATACCCTGTCGTTTGATTTAGCCCTGGATGCCTGAAAGTGGCACTTTGATAGATAGGGAAACTTACTGCCCCCGTATGAGGATCATAGCCTTTGCAGCCATGGACCACCTTTGTACTGATATTATGTTTTAGCTCATTCCCAATGTTAATCATCCTTTCTCATTTTCCTTTATTTTTACTATTTTATATTATTTTTAATATCTTTTCACTATTTTTTCACTATTTATTTATTAGGTCTCCATTTTATTATTTTGAGCTTGGAGACTATCTAAAACCAGATGTATAATCTCCAAGCTCTCTTTTCTGTAATATTCAAGTCCTTAACACATTTATGCCTCTTGTGATTTTTTAAGTGCTTGCTCAAGGTCATAAATCAGATCGTCTGCATCCTCTATTCCGATAGAAAGTCTTATTTGATCTGGTGTAACGCCAGCTGCTTTTTGCTCCTCTTCGTTTAACTGAGAATGAGTAGTTGATGCTGGGTGAATGACAAGTGATTTAGCATCTGCCACATTAGCAAGAAGTGAGAATATTTCAAGGCTGTCAATGAACTTTTTAGCAGCATCTATTCCACCCTTGATTCCAAAAGTAAAGATTGATCCAGCTCCTTTTGGCAGATATTTTTCAGCAAGCTTATAATATTTATTTCCTTTTATGCTAGGATAGTTTACCCATGATACTTGAGGATGATTCAAAAGGAACTCAACTATTTTCTTACTATTAGAAACATGTTTTTCCACTCTTAGTGAAAGTGTCTCAAGACCTTGTAGTAAAAGGAATGAATTAAATGGGCTAATTGATGCTCCTGTGTCTCTTAAAAGCTGCACTCTAACTTTAATAATATAGGCAAGAGCCCCTAATGCTTCAACATATTTAACACCATGATAGCTTGGATCTGGCTCTGTAAGTCCTGGGAATCTTCCACTTCCTGCCCAGTCAAATTTTCCTGAATCAACAATAACACCACCAATTGAAGTTCCATGTCCACCGATAAACTTAGTAGCAGAATGAACAACTATATCTGCTCCAAACTCAATAGGTCTAATAAGGTAAGGTGTTCCAAATGTGTTGTCAACAATGAGTGGCACGCCATTTTCGTGTGCAATCTTGGCTACTGCTTCAATGTCAATAATATTGATACCTGGATTACCAATAGTTTCAATATAAACAGCCTTTGTCTTTTCATTGATTGCATTTCTGAAGTTTTCTGGATCATCAGGATCAACAAAAACTGTCTTTATACCAAGTTTAGGTAAAGTTGCAGAGAATAGGTTGAATGTGCCTCCATAAAGGGTACTAGCAGCAACAATTTCATCACCAACGCCTGCAATATTAAGTATTGAATATGTGATAGCAGCTGAACCTGAAGCTACTGCAAGGGCACCTACGCCCCCTTCAAGAGCTGCGATTCTTTGCTCAAAAACATCATTAGTTGGATTCATAATCCTTGTATAAATATTGCCATTTTCTTTTAGTGCAAAAAGATTTTCTGCGTGCTCAGAATTATTAAAAACATAAGATGTTGTTTGATATATTGGAACTGCCCTTGATCCAGTTGCCTCGTCTACCTTTTGCCCTGCATGTACCTGTAAAGTATCAAATTTTAATTTTCTTTCACTCATGATAAATACCCCTTTCAAATATTGGTTTTAACTATTACTTTTCCTATCGTTTTTATCGTGTTTGAGATATGAAAAACTATATATAGTACATGGTGTCTTGCATACCATTCTTTTGTCTATAGTTATCTGCAAGATCTTCCAAAGTCATAGAATCAACCAGAGTATTTAAGGATTCATTCATTTTGTCCCATACATTAACTCTTATACAATGCTGAATACTTGTTTCGCTAGCATCAGAGTTTTCTGAGTTCTCTTCAATGACTGAAAGTGGTCCTTCTAATACCCTTAAAATACGCCCTACCTTTATGTTTTCTGGTGCTTCGGCTAATACATATCCTCCTTGTGCACCCTTAACACTTTTTACCAGTCCAGATTTTCTAAGCAAAGAAAAAACTTGTTCTAGGTAATTTGTAGAAACGCCTTGTCTTTCTGCTATGCTGCAAAGAGCGACATGCTCTCCACTAGAATATACTGCAAGATCAACCATGGCCCTAAGTCCATATCTTCCTTTGGTCGAGAACTTCATCTTCCTCACCTCTTTTATCCCGACTATTCCTATAAGTTTTATATCATAATACTACTACAGAATAATCTTGTCAATAAAAATTAAATATAATATTCTAATTCTTTGTTTTGAGAAGTCGATCTATTATAACAGTCAACGAGATCTTGAATGGTAATGGACGTTGCAACATCAGTTAAGGTAATCATTATACTTTCCCATACCCCTCTTGTTGTACAATTCTCATAACGGTCACATGGGTACTTTGCTCCCTCAACAATACAGCTTACTGGTGCTAGTGGTCCCTCTAGTGCAATGAGCACATCTGCTACTGTTATTTCTGAAGCATTTCTTGATAGAACATACCCTCCCTGTGCACCCCTTATACTATCAACTATTCCAGCACGTCTTAGCACCAGAAAAATTTGCAATATATAGGCTTCAGATATCCCACATCGTTCGGATATGCTTTTTAAGTTTACATGACCTTGTGAAGAATGAATTGCAAGGTCTACTATTGCCTCGAGTCCGTATCTGCCCTTTGTAGAAATTTTCAAGATTTATCACCTCTTGCTTTTCATTATTAAGCTTATTGATTTACTTAGGATTATTATATCATAAATAGTATTAATGTAAACATATATCATTTCCCTCATCTAAATTGTCACAATCCGTTGTTCTAAAATACTATGAAAAATATTAGAATATATTTATAATATAAATTGTTGTAAAATAAAAAAATAAGGTGATAATCATGAAAATAATAGAGGGGCTTTTCAATGGTCTAAAAGGTGCAAGGGGAATATGGGCATTCATTATAAGTTTAACAGCCGGCTATGTACCAAGTTTAATTGATATAATTAAAGAAAAGTTAGCATTGAAAGGCTGGCTTCAAGAAGAAAGGGAAGTACGCATACTACGTAAAACAATCAATGCTTCAATCACAGGAATAATTATTTCGATATTAATAATAGGATTTTCTCTTATAATTGTAGTATTGATTTACGCTTTTTTCCTAAAAATAATAAAACTAGAATTACCTATTTATGTGTATAGAATAATAATTTTTTTAGTAAGTACAATCTTAATAACAAGATTTTCTTTATGGTTTAGTCATAATCTTAGACATGCACCCTATACATTTTGCATATACAGAATGATCTACTTATGGCTCTATGCACTCTTTGCAATCATAGTAATAGCACGTGCAAACTGCATCTCATGGGTAACAATTAGCATCGTACTTCCTTCCTTTGCAAGCCCTATCATTACATCAAGAACTTCTCTTACCATCTCTGGGTCTAATGCTGCCGTCACCTCATCAAATAATATAATCTCAGGGTGCATACATAAAGCATGGACAATGGCTGCCCTTTGCTTTTGACCTCCTGAAAGCTGCCTTGGATAAGTATTCTTTTTATCAGATAGTCCTACCCGCATAAGCAACTGCTCAGCTTCTTTAATAACTTCATCTTTATTTCTGCGTTGTGATTTTATGGGACCAAGTATAATGTTGTTTAGTATTGAAATATGAGGAAATAAGTCATAACTTTGAAAGACCATTCCTATCCTTTGCCTTACTAAATGCATATTCTTTTTTAGGTTACTGATATTTTCTCCATTTAAGAGTATCTCTCCACCTTGAACTGACTCTAGTCCATTAATACACCTAAGCAATGTACTTTTCCCACAGCCAGAAGGCCCAACTATCACAACCACCTCCCCTTTATGGATATCTAGTGAAATATCTTTAAGAACACTTAGGTCATCATAATCTTTTCTTAACTTTTTTATTTCTAGTATTGTTTGTGTCATTTTCTATCACCCCCTATATTCTAGCTTTTCCATGCTTTTTCTAATTTTGTTGACAACATATAATGGGATAACATACAATAAAATACATAAAAAATATAATACCGTAAATCCAAAGCGATGCAGTTGGTACTGTTAGACGCGAGGCTTCAATAATCTGCTGTCCTACCTTCATAACCTCAACCACACCAATAAGTACAATGAGTGAAGTAGTTTTTATCATTCTTGTTACTAAATTTATAGCAAGTGGTATTAGTCTCCGGACTGTTTGAGGTATAATTATGTACCAATAAATTTGCGTGTTTGTAAGGCCAATCGCCTTCCCACTGTCGTATTGATGCTTTGGTATAGATACTAAGGCTCCTCTTACCAAATCTCCCATTTCTGCTGTTCCCCATACTGTAAATACAATTACTGCTGATAATTCTCCAGAAAGATGTATGCCAAAGGTTTTTGTTACACCAAAATAGACAAGAAACAGTAAAACAAGCTGAGGCATAATCCTAACAAATTCAAGCATTTCTTCGCCCCCCACCTTTTAGCCTTATAATCCAATTAGCTATATCTAGCCTTATATAGAATTCACATGATGATATTTTACTTATACTATGAAAATCCTATAGTCTTCTTAATATAAAAGAGCCATAGCAATGCCTTATGCTTGATAAAGATATGTTATCTCTATCAAAACGCTAAGCCCTGCTATGGCTACTGTTTATAATACTATCTATAATACTATTTATAATACCTTCTAACTTCTTTATATAGAAAAACAACACAACCCATTTATTTTCGTAAAATCTTATCCATTGCTTTTCCCTTTGCTAATTCGTCGATCAGCTTATCTAAATAGCGAATTTCCTTCATGGTTTGATCTTCAATGTCTTCCACACGCACACCACAGATCACTCCTTTTATCAACGTTCTTAAAGGATTTAACCCTCGTGTCTTGGCAAAAAAGGTCTCAAAATCCGTCTGGTTTTCCAGTTCTTTTTCAATCTCCTCTTGACTATATCCTGTCAGCCAACGGATGATCTCATCAACTTCTCCTTTTGTACGTCCCTTTTTCTCTGCTTTTGCAACATAAAGGGGGTAAACACTAGCAAAACTCATTTTATAGATACGATGTTTATTCATAATATAGTCTCCTTATGTAGGGACAGTTCTGCAGTTTTCGCTTCTTCTTGCTAATACCTGGCTGTTGAAATGAAAAGAACCACCTCCTATAATTTCTGAGATAAACTTTTTAATCATTCTTACTAAAAAAAGAGTTAATGGATAACTGTTCATCAAATTTCGCTTCTTCTAATATGTCTTTACTTATATGATAGACCTTTATTCCTAATTCTAACAACCTTCTCCCAACTAATAGATTTGTATGACATCTTACAGGATTTTCAGAAAAGTTTTTGAAGCGATATAAAAATTACTACCGCTACTCGGCATTTAACGGTAAGGAATTGTGGCATTCATTTGTGGAAGAATGTGAGAAAGAGCATATAAGCTATGACATGAAAGCAGTTAATCAAAAGTTAAGGACTAGATATAACCCAGGGCTACAGATTACTCTGTTCTAAATATACCTATGTGAGGGGATAGCTCCATCAACTTTTTGGCTATCCCCTTCTCCACTAATACAACTCAATCATATTAAGATCCTATTCCACGACAAATTCTGCTGCAAGGTTATAGGTTGAAAAATCCCCAGTTCCCTTAAAATCTGCAACAGACTTTACAATGCGATAGGTTCCCCTTGGAAGAATACCATGAAAATAAGTCCAGTCTACCTCCCAATTTGCCAGAACATCTTTTTGGGCAACGTACGCAATAGAATGAAATCCGAAGTTCTCTATGATATAGTCTACAGCATACCATTTCCCATCCTTCTTCATCTCCAATGAATAATCATCACCAAATTGAATATCTTTGTCAGTCTTATTTAGAAATGATAACTTGATACCTTGATTATTTACATAAACAACTTCCATAGAAACACCTTCTAAAGTATCTATGAGTGTCAAAGTTTCAGTGCTTGCAGTAGTTGCAGTAGCTACTGGAAGATCTGGCATTTCTGTCACAAAACGCATCCATTTTGATTCTCCTTTTCCATCTGGCATAAGCACATCAATACTGCCTTCACCAACGTACTGATAGCCATAACCTGTCCCAAAGTTTGATTGCCCCTCCTCTGTCGGAATCTCTGCCTCGCCTACTGAAGTAATACTCTCTCCATCCATCACACCACAACGTCCAACAATATCTGATTCTTTTCCAGTTGCCTTGTATAATTTACCATTCACAATAACCATTGATGGATGATCTTTCTCTATATTTTCCCCTTTTTCTACTAAGGTAATCTCATAAACTTCATTGATCTGGGCAGGGTAAGATTCTAGAATTTCTCCCGAGTAACCAATTGTAACAGTATCTCCAACCTCTAAATCATCAAGTACTTCTAGTGACTTTTCTTCTATCTTATTATTTATATTAATCAAAATTAAGTCAGAAGATTTTCGTTCACTGGTCATTTTTGAAGGCTCTACAAGAATGGCATTATCAGCTTTCTTTAGAACAGTTGCTTCGAAATATGCTTTTTCAGTAGGTGTATCTATTGTGTCCGTATCATAATTAGTATTACAGCTACTTAGTGAAAAAATCATAAGACATATCAATAAGACTCTATAAATTCTGTACTTCATAGGGAATCCCCTCCTTATGAAATATAGACGAAAGTAGTCATAAAAAAGTTGCATACTTATCGTAATAAATCTTTAATCCACTTAGTACAAAGAAAGGAAAAATGAAATATCACAAGAGTCTATTTATAGACATAGCTTTAGACACAAAAAACAAGTCCCAAGCCGGAACTGGGGACTTATTCTCTATTTATATTCTTTATTTATATTCTTTTTTTATGTATTCTTTTTTATATGTATTCTTTCTTTGATTTATTCCTCTGAAGTCTTACATGCTTTAAACACAAATTGATCCATGCTTGACTGAAGCATATAGCCTCCATCAACTCTTAGTACTGTACCTGTTGTAAATCCTGCTTCAGGTGAACAATAAAAAGCTGCTGCTACACCAATATCTTTTGGAACCCCATTTCTTCCCAATGGTGTATCTTGTGAAAATACGTCACCCATTGCCTCAAGAAATCCATCTGCCATTGGTGTTGCAATAATCCCTGGTTCAATGCAATTAACTGTTACTCCCCATTGTCCAAACTCTTTTGCCGCAGTCTTAGCCATCGCTTCTAATGCACCTTTAGACGCAGCGTAGTTCACGCATCCGTTAAATCCATTGATCTGAGCTACTGATGAAATAATTAGAATTCTTCCATACTTAGCTTTTCTCATATATTTTGCAGCTTCCCTAATACAATAGAAAGCACCATATAAATGTGTTTTAATAACACTATCCCAAGCCTCATCTGTTGTCTCTGTAATAAATGCTGGCTCACTTAAATTTCCTGCATTTGATACTAAGATATCTAGTCTTCCATACTTTTTATAAACCTTTCCTATAACCTCTGATACATTATCTTTATCTGTTACATCAAGCTGATAACATTCAGCTTTTCCACCGGCCTCTTCAATCATCTCCTTTGTTTCATTAAGCAAATGTTCTCTTCTTCCTGTAATAACAGTCAATACTCCTTTTTTAGCAAGTTCAATACAAATTCCTCTTCCTAAACCTGTACCCCCACCTGTCACTATCGCAACCTGCATATTTGTAGAATTAGCCATAAAATTCCTCCTAATGAATCTGTAAAATAAAGTGATTTATCTTTTGTTCACAACTCTTAAAATCCTTGAGATTTTAACCATTTATCAGCTTCGCTTTCAGACAAGAAGGCTTTCATTGCAAACTTTGTCCCTACAGCTTTATTCATTTGCACTTGTGTAACAGCACTATCTACAATTGTTGCCGCTGCTTTTAGGTTGTTATTTGTCATCCACTCTGTGTAGGCAGCTAATTCTTCATTGATACCTGAAACCTTATAGCTTCTTAAATCACAGAGCTTAGCCCATGGCTTTGAATTTAGAATATTACTTATTCCGTGATAATCGCTTTCGAATCTTTTGAAAACTTCTTTATTCCACACTCCAGTGTTCTGTTCATACATAATGCGTCTCTTTTCATCAAAATTCAGTGTGTACATTTTCTTCTCATCATAAATAATCATTTGTATACCCCCAATTTGAATTTTTATATTACTATAATTGTCTTATGTTATAGATTTCGCATCTATAAATTTTATTTGTTCCTAAAAATATGTAACGTAAAATCATTCAAAGAAACAACTTTGAGCAAATGAGTAGATCAAGCTTATATATTGTATCTCTATAAGACAATATAAGTACAGCTTAGGTTAATATCATTCATAATATCCTTCAGCTAACTGCTTACTTAGGATTGCTTCAGCTAAGCTTTCAACATTCCTTGAATTCTTTGATGATGCATCAACTATCGAATTCACCTTGTTCGCTATAGTGCAGATGTCTCTTGCTATTTCTTCAATAGCAATCGCCTCGTTGTTAACAGTCTGTGCAATGGAATCAATTCCCGCAACCGTCTTCTCTGTTAATTCACAGATGCTTTCTACTGATCTATCGATTTTATTCA
>JAEYPM010000036.1 GCA_023410675.1 Bacillota bacterium
ACCATCTAATCCTTCTTTAGCCATTAGATAAGCTGCATGGTCAAGAACTGTTGCATTCGCATATATATCTTCTTTAGTCCCTCCATCTTTACTTTTACCCCAGTACTTATCACCTACCACAGCAGCCTTGTGTTGCTTATTTGGATCTGAAAAAGATCTTGTCAATATTGAAACCCCATCTTTATCTTTAATATACGCAAAGCCTTCACCTATAGCATCATTTTGTATCAAATCACCTTCAATTAAATTTCCTATAATATCAGCATATGCCTCATTTAGTGCACAAGCCTCATACATTGCCTTCGTATAGTAAATATAAGCATGTGTATATTCATGACCTAATATATCAACTGATGATGCAATATATGGAGACCTTGGATCCTTTGATTTCGGATATATACATATTGATTCTAAATCCGATTTCCAAAGTGCATTATCAGATGTTTCCGTAAAGCCTTCAAAATATCTAAGGCATATATTTACTTCAGGTTGTTTTTTATCCCCTGCATTTTCCCTTCCATAGAAAGCGTTGTGTCTAAAACAAATACTAAATCAATTTCTTTTGGCTGCTCTTCATTAGCCAATATCCTAACAGAAAACAGTGACATAATCAGTGCTATTGTTACAAATAATGACAAAACTTTCTTTTTCATTGTATCTTCTCCAATCTTTAACATTTTACACTCATAATATCATTTCATCAGGTACTTGTAAATATATTCAATTAATATCTAATCTTTTGTATTTATTGATCAAATAAAAGGAGCATCGCTCTATAACCCAAAATAGTTATAAAGTGATACTCCCTTTTTATTTCTAATTTCATAAGTCATTATTATTTTTTACTTATTTTATAATACTATAGAATAAACCTCTCAATTAGTCTTAGTTTTATTTGAACCTCTATATTCTGCCAGAAGAACTCCTAAGAAGATGAGGCTACATCCTATGATCATATTCAGTGTAAGGATTTCCTTTAAAAGGATCACACCAAATATTGCTGCAAATACAGACTCCAAACACATGATGACAGAAGCACGTTCTGGGGAAGTATATTTTTGTCCAATGGCTTGAAGTGAAAATGCTAAAAATGTGCTAAAAAACCCTAAGTATAGTAATGCTCCCAGTACATCTAATGTCAGGGTATTGGGTGGTGTTTCAAATAAAGCAGCTCCTACAAAAGAAAAGCCTGCTGCAGAAGCCAATTGAAATGCTGTTAATCTTAGTGGATCTACCTTTTTAGCATAGTGCCCAAGGGCTACAATTTGGCCTGCAAAACAAACGGCACAAAGTATGGCTAAAATGTCTCCTTTTTGAAAACCTTCTAGTGTTCCTCCGTTTAAATTAAGTATAGCAATTCCCAAAAGAGCTAAAATACTTGATAAGATGTTTTTTATAGAAAGTTTTCCTTTATAGATTATAAAAGCTAAAAAAGGTACTATAATCACATTAAGTGCTGTTAAAAAAGCTAGCTTTCCAACAGGTACATCTTTTGCTGCTATTGTCTGCAAAAGGGTTCCTAAAAATAAAAAGGTTCCTGTTATGATGCCTGCTAATAAGTCCTTTTTGGTAAATCCTTTAATACTTTTAAAAAATATCATTATGAGTAAAAATGCAGCTATTGCAAATCTTATGCTTGTCATATAAAGTGGAGGGACTTTATCAACTGCAACGCGAACACCTATAAATCCCCCACCCCAAAGTAAAGCAACGATGAGTAGCAGTATATCTGCTACCCATGTTGGCATATTATTTTTATTTATCATATTTCTCCTCATTGGCTTGTCTGTTTTATTGTCATAGACGATTATACTTACTTACTAACTTACTTGATGTCTCCATTCAAGCCGCTAACATTTTTGTTATAGTGTCACATTCAGATAATCTTTTAGGGCACTAATAATCACTTCATGATCCTTTAAATGCGGAAGTCCTGATACTCCAATAAAACCTACTACACTACTGCCCTTGATACGTATTGGAAACCCTCCTCCAAAAGCTGCATAATCTTTAGGATCAAGACGCCAATCTTCTAGTGTTTCTCCTTTTTCTTCCATCTCAGCAAAGGCATTTAAAGAACTCATTTGTCTTGTGTAAACCATGTTGCGTTTCCACCTTAACCACATTTCATTATATAAATTTGTTCCATCAAGATAATACCTAAATACGATTAAATCATTAAGTGCAATTTCTATAGCTACTGGTGCAGCTTGCATAGACCCATACTTAATTAGTTTCATTCCTAAGTCAAAGGCATCCTGATGGGAAAAATGATCAAACTGAAGCTTCTCTTCTTCCAAAATGCACTGTTGTAATAAAGTTAAACTCATATTGCCATCTCCTTAACTGTCTCTTTATTGATTTCTTGAACATTATGGCAACTCATTTGATTTTTTATGCATGCATCGGCTTTAAATGCTAACTCAAAGCTATTATAAACCTCCTCTATAGTTGGGGTTGCTTCATGTCCTTTTTCAATCATATCGATTAAATAATCAAATTGCAAGTCTGTTGGTTTACGTTCACACTTTATGTTGATAATCTCATAAGTTTTTTCAGGATATTGATAGTATTCAAGCAAATCACCTTCTTCACTATGGGATGTGCGATCTTTTTCAAATACTAGGCGTATACGCCCTTTAGGTCCAACAAATTCTTTGAGATTATCCGATGACATAGTATTGCTCCATCCCGCCTCATAGTAACCAATAGAACCATCTTCAAGCTGCATAGTCATAAGACCATAATTGTATTTATCTATTGGTATATCCTTTTCTGTTCTTAGTCCAATAGCCTGAACCTTATTAATTTTTGATTCAGTAAACCACTGCACAATATCAATATAGTGAACACCGCAATCTATAAGTGGTGAAGTTTCAGCAATAAGCTGGCGATACTTTTCCCAGTTCATAGTATGATGATTTTGCACCATTCTTACTATAATAGGAAAACCAATGGCACCACTACGTATCATTCTTGCAGCTGTTTGATAGGTTTTGTTATGTCTTAAGATATGGCCAATAAGAACTTTACATTCTGGATGTTTCTTCACTAGAGCTACAAATTCCTTACCTTCCTCTAAAGAGGCAGTGATAGGTTTTTCACAGATAACATGTTTTTTATGCTTTATGCATTCTTTTAAAATTGCTAAATGAGTGGACGGATAAGTACTAATAATGACGATATCCACATCCTCTGCCTGAGTACACATATGATAATCTTTTGTAATCTTTTTTACTCCATATTTTTTCTGAAACATTCTAGCTCTTTCAAGGTCTAAATCACAAGCATAGGTAACAGACACATTGTCTTTATAATAAATATGATCCATATGGGCCTGACCCATATGCCCACACCCAATAATAGCTACCCTATATGCTTTGGTTTTCATTTTTTCGCTCCTCCTGAAAGCTCTATTTCCTTAAGAGATAGCATTGCTGATTTGACCCCTTCACTTAAAGGAGCAATCTCTAGAGCTTCATTGTTATTTAGTTTTCTAATAAAGTACTCAAGTTCATTATAATAGCCACCAAGAGAAGAAAGGTTCCCACCTATATCATTTTCTGCTTCAAATTCTTTTTCAAGAGAAGCTGCAAAAGGCTCTCCATCTACAGGATAAACCATTAAACTAGGAATGTTATTTGAATCAAATGCAGCTGTTGCTTTTTCCATTTTCACTCTATAGGCCATTGTAAATGGGAATTTATCTGGATAGTCCCAGCATGCTTCAGCTACTACTGCTGCGTTTCCATATTGGTAAGTTGCAAAAATCTGCTGAATAACGCCCTCACCATCTCTTGCTGCTACTGCTTTAACTTCGTCTGGTTCTCCCATGATATAACGGATATAATCTACATCGTGGACATGCATATCCAGTGCTACAGTTCCACCTTGCTCAACATTAATTAGCCAGTTATTCCATGCCCAGTTTGGCTTATTGCTTAAACGAGTAAATACACCAGATAAAACCTTTCCATAAGTATTCTTGTCAATAGCTTCTTTAAGCCATTTGTATTCACTCCATGAACGGATACATTGTCCCACCATAACTTTAGCCTGTGTATCCTGCTGGGTTTTTAATAAAAGTTCTGCATCTTCTTTTGAGCCGCATACAGGTTTTTCAAGAAATACTGCTCTGCCCTTTTTCATGGCAGCCACTGCATGCTCTGTATGTAAATGAGTTGGAAGACAAATATCAATAATATCTACATCTGCCTGTTCAATAAGTTCAAGTCCTGTTTTATAAATAGTTGCACCCGTTTTGTCTGCTACAGCATTTGCCTTTTCTTCTCTTACATCTGCAACTGCTGTAATCTTAACATCCATATGAGACAATGCATCATAGCAAGCCATATGCATGCCACCCATAAAGCCTGCACCAACTAATCCAATCTTCATCATAACCGTCATCCTCTCTTATGTTATTATTTTTGAGCCAATATCCTATCCATAGAAGCAGAAGTATTAAATAAAATTTGATCTGCATAATGTGTGTATGGTGGAAGCATTTCTGCTGTGCACCAGCCATCATAACCTATATTATTAAAGGCCTTTGTAACAGCTGGCCAATTAACATCTCCTGAAAGAAGATCTACAAAACCACAAAGTCCTCCAGCTTCTCTTCTATAATCTTTAAAATGTACCTTCTTAATACGTTTTCCAAGTATCTCAATCCAGTGCTCAGGATAGCCATTTACAAGGACGTTGCCTACATCAAAATATGATCCTACAAATGGACTATCTATTTTATCTATAAAGTCTCTCATTTCTAGTGGGGATACTAAAAATTTATTCCATACATTTTCTATGCCAATATGTACTTCTAATTCTTCTGCAACTGTTTTTAGATCTTTGAATGCTTCTAATACTCTATCATAAGCTATATCATAACGAATGGCTTCCCTATTTGGTATAAAATCTACACCAACTGCCCCTGGCACAATCAAAACAGAATCTGCACCTAACGCCTTTGCTACATGTAACAATCTTACAGCAACTGTATAGGCCTTTTCTCTTTCCTTTTCATCGTTTGAAGTAAAGGAATAATCCCAAAACAAACCTGTTGCTACGCTATGAATAGCTATTTGCTTTTCATCTGCAAATGCTTTTATTTCCTTTAAGCTATCCTCTGTGCAATCTAGACCTAATTCTCCTGTTTCTGTCAGTGCAAGTTCGATTCCTTCAAACCCTGCCTCCTTTGCAAGTTTAATACATTTTTTTGAATCCTGGTCTACAAACGACCATATACTAATTGCTTTCTTCATATGCTGCACCTCACTTTTAGTTATAATTGTCAAATTTACATAAAGATAAGCTCATATGAATCCACAAAGTATAACTGAAAGTTCATAGTGTGGATTCTATATACACATTTAGTTTTTAAAGATATAATAGTTATAGCTTTATTATATTGCTTGATTTTTGATAATTCCTTATATAAAAGGATAAACATTTTATATTATCAGCTACTTAAGGGGATATCATTATGACATACTACCAAAAACACAAGTTAAAAGAAGTTATTCATATCAGCCATATTGTTAATATCGTTTACTATAAATTTTCCAAAAACTTTCTATATGAGGGAGAATCTCATGATTTTTGGGAGTTCGTCTATATAGATAAGGGAGAACTCATTATTACTGCTGGAAACGTCCAGTATCTTTTAAAGGCAGGCGAACTTGCCTTTCATAAACCTAATGAATTTCATAGCCTTAAAGGAAATGGTACAACTGCTGCTAATGTTATTGTTGCTTCTTTTGTATGCAATAGCCCCTGTATGCATTTTTTTGAGCATAAAATATTATTTCTTGATGATTTTGAGAAAAACTGTCTATCCTTAGCTATTTCTGAGTCTGAAAACATCTATAAACCTATGGAAATTAGTCCACCAGTCATCCATATGCAAAGACAAAAAGATGCTCCTTTTGGCGGTGAGCAGCTTATTAAAAGCTCACTAGAGCAAATGCTGATTCATATTTTTCGTCGCCAAGATAGTATTCATATTCGCCAGCGTACTATTTCTTCAAACCAGAAGCAAAGTTATCAGCAAATTACCAAAAGTATCAAAGAATTATTAGAAAGCCATCTCTTTGAAAAAGTAACTTTAGAATTTATAAGTAATGAGCTTAAGGTCAGCGTTTCTCAGCTGAAGAAAATATTTAAGAAAGAAACCGGTCAGGCCATTATGGCTTATTTCACACAGCTAAAAATAGACGAGGCAAAAAGACTTATTCATGAAAGTACACTGAATTTTACCCAAATTGCCGAGAAGCTCGGTTATGAGAATATTTATTATTTTTCCAAGGTATTTAAAGAAAAAACAGGTATGACGTTAACAGAATATGCACTATCCATTAAACGCTAGTTCTTCCTTTAAAATGCTGATGCACTGACTCAGCTCCTCAAGTGAACGCTCTCCAGTTTCTCTTTCAATAGTAATAAATCCCTTATAGCCTATTTCCTTTAGAGCCATAACCCATTTATGTATATTGACCATTCCAGCTCTAAAGGGAGTTTCTTCAAAATAGTCACTGAGCCGCAGATCTTCAATACCTCCTTCAGCAAAGTAGTCGTAAATCATCTTGGGATCTGCTTTTTTCTTCATAATGCCATCTTTTGCATGAGTATGAACGATATATTTTTTTAGGATATGAACCCCTAAAATTGGATCATCACCTGTTACCATGACTAAATTTGCAGGATCGTAATTCACACAAATATTAGGGCAATTTAGTGCCTGTAAAAAGTCATATAAGACACGAACTAACTCTGGTCCTGTCTCAATAGCAAGAAAAACGCCAAACTCATGGGCATACTCATTCAGTCTTTTGCATGCCTCTAAGAGTATCTTCCTTCTTGGATGATTTTCTTCTTTTGGAATTACCCCAACATGTGTTGTTAGAATCTGACAGTTTAATTCTTTAGCCCACTGCATCACCCGCACAGTTTTGCTTATTTTATCAGGATTGTCTTGTTCTCTTTCAAAGCCATGACCTCCTAAATCTGCACAAATTGCCGATATTTCTAAGTTGCTCGCTGCAATCCTTTTCCCTACTTCTATCTTCTGCGTGGTAGTTAACTGGTCACAGTCCAATGCTCCATTAACACCATAAAATTGAACACCTTCTGCTCCAATTTGAGCAGCCAGCATAATGGCTCTATCCACGTTTGCATGAAAAGACTCTAATATCACACCAATTTTATTCACAGCTATACTCCTTTTACGCATATAACTTAACAAAGGTTTCAAAAGAATGAGTGATACTTTCTTTAGGTTTTATTGTAATAGCACTTTTATTGTTTATGGCATCAACAAGACAAGGGGGCGTTGATGACCATGGTTCTAAAGCCAAGGTATAGGCTCTTCCATAAAACGGATAGCCTTCCCCACCGCCAAACATTTGCCAAACCCAGATATTTGGATAAATCTCTTTATCCCATTTCATTTCAAATCCAACATTTAATCGTTTGTTTTTCACTTCATAATATGGAGTTTCTAGATCATATAAAGCAAACTCCATATAAGTCTTACTTTCAGGTGAAGGCACTTTGCTTAGGTCTACTGTATTTCCTTCCTTTGCCTTTACTTTGGGCCATACGCCTTCTGCATTGGGTGCAAGAGGGGATGTTGCCCCTAAATCTGCATCTATTGCTTTTACCTTTGGGGTTCCATCCAGTATAATTTCACAATGCTCGTCTAAAAAATTCCCGCCTAGAGCTGGATGTTGTCCCCAAGTAAACTGAATTTCTTCTAAACCTTCATTAATAACTGTTTCTTCAATATGTAGTGTTAATTCATTTTCACTTAGGGTAAGGGTTTTTTCTAGGTAATAAGGTGTTCTTACTGTTCTTACAGAAAGTTTAATAGAAACCCTATTCACTTCATCACACAAAATCTCCATATCCCATGGCATTAAACTTACTTCTCCATGCATACCATAGTCTACTCCTTTATATTCACACCTTCTTCCGATATTTGGAAAAAGTTCTTGCCAACCCCCTTCATAGTAATCCATAAAATTTCCACTTTCCATTCCTACAGCAGCATGATAATTACTATTTCTTAACCCTTGATAAGATCGCCACATAAAATCAATATCCTTTGGCTTGTACACAAACTCATAGATATCAGCACCTTTATCCAGCAAAACACTTACTCTAATTAGACTATTTTCTATAGAAACTGTTCTTATACCACCTGCTACATACTCTTTAATTCTGCAACCATAGTTTCTATTGTAGCTACCTTGTAATATTGTGTTCATGTTAGATGCTCCTTTGCCTAATTATTCGTTTATCTTAAGAACTTTTTTCTGCTTAGCCGCTAAATAACTATATTCGATAACTTCCATATCTTTATAAGCTTCCACAAGAGAAATATCTGGCTGCTTGTCCTTTATTATTGCATCTGAAAAAGCTTCAATTTGTCTTGCGTACATATTGCATGTCTCAAACGCAAGCACTGCATCACTACTACTCTTTTCTCTTGATTGCTGACTTTGATAGCCCTTGTCATCATCTGAAAGTACCACCTCTATTATTCCGCCGCCATCTTGTCCTATGGTTCTAGTCGCTATCATACTTCCCTTTGTCCCATAGATTTCAAAGAAACATTTAGCCGCCTCATCAGGAACATTGAAATAATTATCAATGGTGCACACTGTCCCCTTTCTCATTCTCATGATCACAGTTGCAGAATCTTCTACCTCATAGTCAAAGGTTTTATTATCTATAAAACTACAGACCTCATCTACTTCATCCCCAAGTATATATCTTAAAAGGTCAATGCAGTGTATACCCATATCAAGTAAACTACCACCACCTGCTGTTTGCCTCTTTTGTCTCCAATTGTTTTCCATCTTCGGGAACCAGCAAGTTAACTGGGCTCTTGCACTGACTATCTGACCTAGTTTGCCCTCTTGTACTAATGCTCTCATTTTTTGATGCCCATCATGAAAACGCATAACCAGTGCAGCACCTGCTTTAATATCAGCTTCTTTAGCAAGCGTAACAATTTCCTTTGATTCTTCTAGATCAAGTCCTATAGGTTTTTCAAGTAAAATATGCTTCCCAGAAGCAATGACCTTTCTTGCCTGCTCTTTATGAAATCCTACTGGAGAAGCTACATAGATTGCTTCGATTTCGGGATTGTTTATTAAATCCTCTTCATTTTCATAAATGTAAGGGATAGTGTATTCCTTAGCCATTTCCTCTAAAGCCTCTTTTGATTTATCCATAATACCAATAATTTCTGCATTTTTTACCTCGCCCATTGCAGGCAAAGTTCTTCTTCTTGCAATACCACCTGCTCCTATAATGCCCCATTTTACTTTTCTTGTCATATGCATCCTCATTTCGTCCGATTGTCATCATAGAATTCACATCTTATAGCTTGTCTTATATTATGTGAATATATCTTTGAAGTATTTATTACCCCCCGCGTAGATCGTGGGGGGTATCTATTGAATCATTTTTCACTTTGCGAGTCTATTTTAAATCAACATTGTGTCTTAGTAGTCATTAAGTATGTGTTTATCAATTGATCTATTTAGATAAATATTCATTGATATTTTCAACAGTAATAAGGTCTAAGTTGATATTTACTCTGTCTGGAATATCTGTTTTTCCTTCAAAGTGTTGCGTAGCTGTTTCATAGCAAGATTTAACAAGTTCAGATGGAGAAACGGCTACAGAACCTCTATAGTTTGAAGTACCTTTTTGAAGTGTTGTAAAGCACTCTTCACCATAAGCACCCATAGAATACACTTCAACCTCTTTGTTGTTTAGTGCTTCAAGTGCAGAAACTGCTCCCCACGCTCCATTATCTTGTCCTGCAATTACAAAATCAAAATTTCCCTTAATATTTGTAACAACATTGGCAGCTTTCTCACGGTTCCCTTCATATTCTTGTTCAGAAACATATGTAACATCCAAATCAGAAAGTGCATCTTTAACACCTTTAATACGCTCGCCAATAGCAACTGGTGAAGCCATTGTTAAAAGAACAATATTTGCTTTTCCATTCATTTCATTTTTAATTCTACCATGTAAATAGTTCCCTATAATTTGACCTGTTTCATAACTATCCCATGAAACATAAGATACAAGATCATCAAATGTAGCTGGACTATCAAATGACATTACAGGGATCCCAGCAGCTCTAGCTGTTTCGATACCAGGAACAATACCCTCTGAATTAATGGGGTCAACCATAATAAGATCATATTGTTGTGCAACAAAATTTTCGATCTGTTTAATTTGTGTTTCATTATCTAAGTTACCATCTTGAATATTGACTTCATACCCAAACTTTTCTGCTTGCTTAGCAAATTCATCTGCTACAGCCGCACACCATTCATCACCTTTATATACAAGTGAGATACCAATTCTCTTTTTTGCTCCTCCCACGTTACTATTAGATGCCTCATTAGTAGCTACAGTAGTAGCAGAATCATTACTTGGAGCATTATTTGACCCTTGCACTTGACTACTTCCACATCCTGAAAATAGTCCTAATGTCATTACACCTGAAACTAAAATTGAAAGTATTTTTCTCATTTTAAGCATTATTAGTTCCTCCTTTTGTATTTACACGTATTATCATACGCAAAGTGACATGATCTTTTCTTGGGATAAATTATCTTTACTTAGTTTGCCAACACAACTACCTTCATGCATGACGATTACTCTATCACTCATTCCAATTATTTCTGGAAGTTCTGAAGAAATCATAATGATACTTTTACCTGAGGCCACCAGTCTATTCATGAGTTTATAAATTTCTGACTTAGCACCTACATCAATACCTCTTGTTGGTTCGTCAAGAATAAATATCTCACTATCTTGCATAAGCCATTTTGCAATGACTACCTTTTGCTGATTTCCTCCACTAAGATATTGAACCTCTGTTTGAATACCAGGTAATGCAACATTTAGCTTTTTAACATATTCATTGGCATATTGGTTTTGCTTTTTGCTGCTTATAATCCCTCTTGATAAAATCTTTTTAATGCTTACCATACAGACATTTTCTTTTACAGAGAATATTTGAATGAGTCCTTGTTTTTTACGATCTTCTGGAACAAGCCCAAAACCTCTCACAATAGCCTGCTTCAAGTTTTTATTCTCTATAACTTCTCCTTTGTACTTTATGGTTCCGCTCGTAATTTTATCAACGCCTAAAATAGCTCTAATGAGCTCTGTACGCCCTGACCCTACTAATCCAGCAATGCCTAATATTTCTCCCTTTCTTAAGTCAAAGGATACATTATTAAATACACCTTCACGGGTTAGATTTTCTACTTCTAATACTTTTTCGCCTATTTCTGTTACTTCTTTTGGATATTCAAGTCCTAATTTACGACCTACCATCATATTAATTAAATCTGTTCTTGTAACTGTATCTAAAGGCATTGTCTGAATATGTTGTCCATCACGAAGAACAGTTATATCATGACATATCTTAAATATTTCATCCATTTTATGAGAAATATAGATAATCGTAACCCCTTGGCTTGTCAACCTTTCAATAATCTTAAATAATACCTCTAATTCTCTGTCCGTTAACGTTGCTGATGGCTCATCCATGATGAGCAGCTTACAATTATGGTTCATAGCCTTGCAGATTTCAACAATTTGCTTTTTTGCTACTGTTAAGTTTTCCACTTTTTCATCCACATTGATATCCATACCAAGTTCTTCAATCATATCATGTGCTTTTCTTCTCATTGTTTTCCAGTCAACTAACCCATTCTTTATAATCCAGTTCCCAAGAAAAATATTTTCAGCTACTGTGAGTGTCTCAGAAAGCTTTAATTCTTGGTGGACGACACTAATACCATGCCTTTGTGCCTCATTTGGTGTTTTTACTGAAAACTTCTTACCTTCAAAGAAAACTTCTCCTTGATAGTAAATATTGATACCAGCAAGCACTTTTATTAATGTTGATTTTCCTGCTCCATTTTCTCCTGCTAAAGCATGAACTACGCCTCTTCTTACTTTAAAGGAAACATTATCTAATGCTTTAACTCCAGGGAATTCCTGAGTTACATTTCTAAGCTCCAATATGAAATCTTTTTCATCTGTCATTGTATGCTCTCCTTTAACTAGTGTTTTCTTCGGTTACGGAAAATGTCCAGTCCAACTGCAACAACAAGTACAACACCCTTTAATACGTCTTGCCAGAATGGATCGACATTAAGCATAGTCATACCATTAAAGAACATAATAAGGAAAATAGATCCAAATAATGCATTGATTATTTTACCTTTACCACCTGTTAGGCTAATACCACCAATTACAGATGCAATAACAGCATCGAACTCATATAAATTACCATTTGTAATAGCTGCTGAGTTAAGACGGCTTATCAAAATAATACCTCCTAGTGATGCTAAGAACCCTGCTAATGTGAAGGTAAGAAGGGACATTTTCTTAATATTAATTCCTGAGAAAAATGCCGCTTCACTACCACCACCAATAGCAAATATCGAACGCCCAAATTCTGTTTTATTTGTCATAAACTCTGCTAAAATAAACAAACCTAGCATAAGGATGACACAAATAGGGACAGGCCCTATGTATCCTCTACCAAGAAAAGCTATTCCTTCTGGTAGATTACCAATTGGTGTTGCATTGGTGATTATTTTTACGGCTCCTTTACAAACATTTTGAAGACCAAGGGTTGCCATAAAAGCTGGTATACCGCAGTATGCAAATAAGAATCCATTAACAGCACCAATTCCTGCTCCAATACATAGAGCAATAAGAATCGCAACAAAAGGATTGATACCTACAATTTTCATAAGATATGCAGCTACAGCTCCTGTGAAACAAGCATTTTGTCCTAGTGAAAGGTCAAATTGACCTGTGGCAATAAGTAAAGCTTGCCCAATGGTTACAATACCTACAGTTGCAGTCTGAAGTAAAATATTTTTAAGATTCGTCCCTGTAAAGAAATAGGGCGATGCAAACGAAAAAACAATCATCATAATAAATATTGCCATAACAGCCATATAGTCTTTACTAAATTTAGAAATTGCTTTCTTAATGTCTACTTTATTTTTTCTAGTGGCAGTTGAAGTTTCCATATTCTCTCTCCTTAAGTCAAAAATTAAAACTAGTTTTAGTTACACTCTGCATCTAATGGACCTGCTAACTCTTTTACGCAAAATAGTTTTCCTGGAAGAGTTGGCACATAAGTAGAAGGAATCCACATTGATGGTCCATATTTTAAGGTTATCCATATTGACATTCCTTGCCACTGCATTCCTCTTGAGAAGATGCCATCTGCACCACCGATCATACGGTCAGATTGCAAGAACAAGCCAGGCCCAATAGTATTTGCTCTACAAGGAACCAGTGTTGTTCTACTCTTAAAGCTTGTTAATGCATTTTGTTCAATCGTAAGTGGATGTAATTTTGCCCCTAGCCTATAGCATTGGCTTTTCCACTCTTCTTCACTTTGGAATTCTGCTGCAAAATGGGGTTCCCAAAATGCGATATGGCACATTCTTCCAATACCGTAGCAAGTCACTAACCTTGCCCCTTCTTCCTTTAAAGCTTTAATTTTTTCAGGATATGTAGGCAAATTTTCTTTGGTTGCAAAGTTTCTATGGGATACTGGTACAGTTAATTCTCCAAGCAAATCATAAAAGTTTGTTTCCATTGTATATTGGAAAGATCCTTTATGGGATGGATCAAGGGAATTACCTTCGCCGTCTGACCACTCATCCATGTTAAAGCAGTAAACATGATCACAAGAAACATTCCATGTTTTTAAGAAATAGACGATCCATTTATACATTCCCATAGGTCCAACTGGTAAAATTAGAGCAAGTTTTTGATCTTTGTCTTTTGTCGTTTTAATCTCTAGTGCAATCTCATGTCCCATTTTAGCAGCAAAATCTGAAACGTCATCACACATAACCGGCTCAAAATCTTTGTGCCAATGATCTTCTCTGACTTCTATTTCCTCTGGTGTATAACTACAACACTGATCAATTTTCTCCATATCCCATCCTTCTGGATAAAAACCTTCAAGCATAGATCCTTTTACTGTTGAATTAAAATTCATGTCAATTCCTCTTTTCTGCTGTAATAGTTGTTATGATAATAATTGTCATGGTAATAAATGCTTCGTTGTCATTCTTGGGTATGCCATGCATGGTCTAAAGCCTTCTGCGTAGGCTACCCCACTTTGATATCCTCTGTATTTAGAACATGTTTTAACCATATCCAAAAAGTCTATCTTGTCATGTTCTAACATCCACTTAATCTGTGATTCATGACAAGCTAAAGCCTTTAGTTTCATATCAATATGATCGGATATGTCTACATAATGTGTTGGAATGAAATCAACCCCCGCAAGGGTATCCATATAATAAATAGGTACAATTGGTGCATAGGCAGCTGATGTAGTTGCCCTGTGTACAAGTCCTGACATAAAGCTTGCATCAAAGGCCAGTGCACTCACTTCTTGATGATCTTTCATATAGTCAGTATCATTGTGGGTAATAATAACATCTGGCTTACAATAGCGAATAATCTCTGTTAATGCATCAATTACATCATTGTCATACCTTGTTACATAGCTGTCATGAACATCTAAATTAAACACCTCCTTAGCCCCTAGCATTTTCCCTGCATTTTCAGCTTCTACAGTTCTTATTTGTGCCAGTTCCTTTGGCATAATTTCCACATGACCTAAGTCACCATTTGCAACATGGCACATATAAACCTCTGCACCCTGTTGTGCATATTTATGTAATGTTCCACCACATGCAATTTCCAAATCATCTGGGTGACATCCTACAGCCAAAACCTTCATAAGCTATCCTCTCCTTCTTTATGTATTCCTTTGATTAGTTAACAGTGCACGTCATTTTACATCAGTCTATTTTATCTATGTTCCTCTAAGAACGTTTGTAATTGCTTTTTTGTTGGACTTGATATCGATCCACCTAAAGCACTTACAGCAATAGCTCCGCTAGCACATCCATGTCTAAGACATGTCTTTATATCTTCCTTATTTAAATAAGCACTTAAGAAGCCAGCATCAAAAGCATCACCTGCTCCTATGGCATCAATTGCACTTACCTCAAATACTTTATGATGAATCATTCCATTTTTATACGCATAGGCACCTTGCTCACCAGCTGTAATTACAATGGTATCTTTAACATATTGTGAAAGCTCTTTAAACATCTCATCTATATCGTCTTTGCCAGATAGACACTTTGCCTCATGGGTATTTGGGAAAAATACATCGATGTATTTTAGTAACTCTATTAAATCTTCCTTATAATTTTCAAAATCTGTCCATCCAAGATCAAAGGATAGTGTGCAATCAATTAATTTGCATTTTCTCGCAATATCAAGATAAAATTTCAAACACTTATCAAGGTTATAACCTGAAAAATGAATATGACTAAATTCTTTTAATAGATTTTCATCAAATGCATATCCTCCAAATAGCTCATTTGTTCCCATATAAGAAATAAAGGATCTATCTTCATTATCTGTAATACCCAGTGAAAGTCCTGTCTTATAACCCTCTACTATTTGAACATATTGATCTGATAAGTTAACCTCTTTAAAATAATCAAGAATGTATTTACCAAATAAATCGTTACTTATTATCGTATAAATACAAGTATCTACCTCTAGCTTTGCAAGGCCTATTGCAACATTTGCAGCACTTCCTCCAACACAAAGCTGCATATCATTAATAAATATCTCTTGTCCCATTTGGGGCATCTCTTTTATATCTCTGATCACGAGGTCTATATTGCTATCTCCAAAAACCAGCACTTTAGGCCTAGGCACATTTATTACCTCCTCATTTCTCTTCACTTTCCACCAAATCTCTTATTAGCTGCTCTGCACCAATAACAAATGCTCCTTTTACGCAATCATTATCTTCTAGCTGTGAAAACTTAATATCCGGAATAAATGGGACCATATTTTGAATATAACCTTGTATTCTTTCAATCAAATCAACCTCAAATCTGATGATGCTTCCACCTAATACAATCAGTTCTACATCCAGTAAAGCTGTAATATTAATAATAGCAACTGCTAGAAGTTTTGTTATTCTTTCTACTTCAGCCAATACAAAGCTATTATTTTCCTTATAAAGTTCATTAATCTTACTGATTGTTATTTCTTTTTTGCTTTTACCAAGTGCTTTTGCAATGTTGCTTTTGATTTGAGGAATAGAAATAAGAGATTCAAGAGAGCCTTGATTTTTAACCTTCCCCAATTCTTCAGTAGATGGAACCATATAGCCCACTTCTCCACTTGCAAAATGGCTACCACTATATAACTGCCCATTTAGTATAAGTCCAGCACCTACACCTAGTTCTATGTTAATATGTACAAAGTTCCCTATCTCTTTACCAACGCCATATTTTGCCTTACCGATAGTCACTACATTGATATCATTTCTGATAACTACTTTTATCTTATAACATTCTTCTAGCTTTTCTTTTATATTGATTTCTTCCCATCCACTAAACTGAGGGACATATTTCATCTCGCCAGTTCTTTCGTCAATAACACCTGGTGTCGCCACTACAATGATCGCTAGCTTTTCTTTAGGGATGTTATATTTTGCTAAGACTTCATCAATAGAACGAAGAATTTTTTGATAAACGGTGATAGCATTATTATTTTCTATTACTTCTAATTCTTCACAGCCAAGTATTTCTTCATAAATATTACCTAATGCTATCTTTAGTTTTTCTCCAGATAAGTCGATGCATAAGATATATTTAGAGTTTCTGTCAAATTCAATTAAAATGCCTTTACGACCTAGCTTTTCTTTATCTGATTTATCAATCCCTCTTTCTATTAATATTCCTCTTTGAATAAGTTTATCTACATTACTAGAAACACTAGGAGGACTTAGATTTAATGCACTTGATAAAAATGCTCTTGTAACACTTTTATTTTTTTGTATAAGCTCTAGCATGAGGTACTGATTTGTTTCCCTAATAATTTGTTGATCGACTGCTTTATTTTTCATCCCTTCACTCTTTCTTTAATTAATTAGCTTAACTAAATAATAGTATTATACAAAATTTTTGTCAATAGGTTCATATTATTTGGTAATCTTTTATATTTTTAGTCAATAACAAATATTTAATAATTAGTGAGTAATCTTTTCCCCTTTGCTCTGCTCACCTATTATTTTTAACAGTCATTTAAAAAAACTTTTGTCTAATCATAAGTATCCCTCTTTAATATTTGGGATTTATGATGTATGATATTAACAAATTAAGTTATGCAGTATGCTACATAACTTAATTTAGGTACTTCTATTCAAAAGATAAATTCTATATACAGAAAAGAGGGATATTGCAAATGAATATTATAGTCTCTTCAAGCTACGAAACATTAAGTGATATCGCTGCCAAAAAGGTCATAGAAGTCATTAATAAAAAACCTAATGCAGTAATCGGCCTTGCTACTGGAAGTACACCAATGGGGCTTTATGACAAACTAGTCACTTATTACAAAGAAAAAAAAGTTGATTTTTCAAAGGTGACCTCTTTTAATCTAGATGAATATGTTGGTCTTCCAGCTCATCACCCACAAAGCTATCGATATTTCATGAACAATAATTTTTTTAATCATATTAATATTGATCCTAAAAATACACATCTTCCAAATGGAATGGCACAAGATATTGAATTAGAGTGTAAAAACTACGATACAATGCTTGAGAAAAGTAATAGCATCGATATTCAAATACTTGGAATAGGAACCAATGGGCACATTGGTTTTAATGAACCTAATGACACGTTAATAGTTGGTACACATGTCGCTGCTCTTGCCAAAGAGACTCTAAAGGCTAATTCACACTTTTTTAGTACCATTAGTGAAGTCCCTACCAAGGCTATCACTATGGGAATCGGTAATATAATAAAGGCAAAAGAGATTGTGTTACTTGCAAACGGCAATGTAAAATCAGATATCATAAGAAAGCTGCTTAATGATGAGATTAGTACACAGACTCCAGCTTCTCTATTAAAATTACATCCTCATGTAACCCTCATTGTGGATAGTCTTGCTGGAAAATTTATTAATGAATAAAATCTTGATTGCACATAAAAAAGACAGGACTTGTCATTTAAGTCCTGTCTTTTTCCTTACTTATTGGTCACAAACAATCTGTTTAATCTGATGCTTATCACAAAAATCCTTCCACTCCTCCTCTAATTCTTTATCTGTCACAATATAATCGATCTTACTCAGTTCAATCACTCTATGCATGGATATCTTCTGCATCTTTGTATGGTCAACAGCCAGTATAACCTCTCTTGCACATGCTATGATGGCTTTTTTAATTTCTACCTCTAACTCATTGGCATCCATAACACCCTTATTTAAATCTACGCCTTTACAAGATATGACTGCCTTATCTGCATAATAGTTTTTTATATTTTCTTTGGCAGTAGGACCAATTAAAGAAAGAGATTTCTTACGGAGAATGCCACCCGTTGATACTACATTAAGATCTTCATACGTACTTAATTCAGTAAGAACACTAATAGAATTGGTCACAACTGTGAGTGTTTTATTTTGTCCAATATTTTTAGCAATTTCTAAACATGTTGTACTTGAGTCTAACATAATAACTTCACCGTTATTGAGCATATCGGATATAGCCATTGCAATCTTCTGCTTACTCCCTATATTCTCTTTTACACGCATGCTAAAAGGAGTATCCTCTATATCTTTACCCGTGGTTTCAATATATATTGCTCCACCATATGTCCTTTTAACAATTCCTTCTTTTTCTATCTTTTCTAAGTCTCTTCGTATGGTTTCTTCCGTTACATCAAAACGTTTGCTTAAATCGATCACCTTAACTGACTTTTCTTTTTGAGCAAGTTCTTTAATATATTTTTGTCTTTCTAAAGCAAGCATAGTACCCTCCCATCCATATTCCCGTTTTTTGTTTTATGTTGTTTTCTGTTTGTTTTATTTGATTTTATCACATATTTCTTCTTTTTAAAACAGGTTTATCCTAGAAAAATACAACCTTGTAAAAATCACCTAATAAAAAGAACCTATATCTCTAAAAAAAGTATAGGCTCTTTCAAGATGCTTATTATTAATTAGTTATATTCAAATTAATTAGTTCTTATAGAGTTCATCATACTTCTAGCAACGGGGCGCCATTCTTTCATATCATCTAATGGGAACATGAAATGTATGATTACTAACTTTCCTTGCAACTCTGTAAGACAAATATAGTTATATAAATGATTTGTTGTTGTTGAAACTTCATAATACGCAACGTTTTTAATATTAATTACCTTGATACCACTACCTAAAATTTTATCGATAAAACCTGATTGTGGCAATGAAAGGTCAAGGTCTTGTTTGTAATCCTTAATACCAAAGTCTGTCATTTTTATATCTGTACGTTGTACATAAACTTGTATCGCTGTACCTTGTATATTATATACTTCATCAGGCTTTGTATTTAAAATTTCTTTGTTTTTTGCTTGTGATTTGGTAACCTTTTCTAGATCACTAGGTACAGCCATTGTAAGCTTACCACGCAGAAATTCTCTTTCAACGAGTTCTATATATGTATCATTCACCTCAAAACTTTTTTTAACATGACTAGAAAAGTTCTCCGAATAATATCTCCATCCATAAAACACTAATGATACAAAAAGGACAAGATAAACTAACTTTTTCACTTTTAGTTCCCCCCTATAATTGGATACTATTTTATGCTATAGCTTAACCCTATTTCTATGTATAATCAAATCTTATATTAATAATCTATATTTGTCAAAATATTTTAGTCCTAATCAGCCCATGCTAATACTATTTTATTCTAAATTTATATAAATATAAATACTTTATAAAAATAAAAGTATAAAATTTAAAATTTATTAACATTTATCATGATAAATTTCTAAATTTATATCTTAAAAACATCATAGTGTGAGCAATATATATAGTAATTTTATTTTTTAGGTGTCTTTATTTGTATTGACAGCTCATGAAAACACATGGTAGTATATTTTAATTCGATAAATAAGGAGGAAAAAAATGAGGATCGAAACAAAATGTATCCAAGAGGGGTATACTCCTCAAAACGGAGAACCTAGAGTATTACCTATCTATCAGAGTACTACCTTTAAATATGACTCAACAGAGCAAGTAGCAAGGCTATTTGATATGCCTACCGAAGGCTATATGTATTCAAGAATTTGGAATCCAACAGTAGATGCTGTGGAAAAGAAGATTGCTGCACTAGAAGGTGGTATTGCTGCATTATGTACTACTTCTGGTCAATCTGCTTCTTTATTTTCTATACTCAATATTGCAAAATCAGGGGATCATATTATTAGCACCAGTACCATATATGGAGGTACTTTCAACCTATTTGCCGTGACTTTAAAAAAATTTGGCATTGATGTTACTTTTGTAAATCCTGATGCCGATGAAGAAACTATTTCACAGGCCTTTAGTACAAATACAAAAGCAGTATTTGGTGAAACAATAGCAAACCCATCTCTTGTGGTATTAGATATTGAAAAGTTTGCAAAAATTGCCCATCAAAACAATGTTCCACTCATTATTGACAATACATTCCCAACCCCTATCTTATGCAGGCCTATTGAGTTTGGTGCTGATATTGTTGTTCATTCAACCACTAAATATATGGATGGACATGCTGTTCAAGTGGGTGGTGTTATTGTAGATAGTGGTAATTTCAATTGGGCAAATGGAAAATTTGATGATTTTACTACGCCTGATGAATCTTATCACGGCCTTATTTATACCAAAGACTTTGGTAAATTTGCTTATATCATCAAAGCTCGTTTTCAACTGATGCGTGATATTGGTGCTTATCCGTCTGCTCAAGACGCATTTTTATTAAACCTAGGCTTAGAAACCCTTGCATTACGTGTGCAAAGACATAGCAACAATGCCCTTGAAACAGCAAAATTCTTAGAATCCCATGACAAAGTAGAATTTGTAAACTACCCTGGTCTTCCTTCAAATAAATATTACGCATTAACATGTAAATATACGCCTGAAGGCTGTAGTGGTGTTATATCTTTCTCTATAAAAGGAGGACGTGAAGCCGGCGTAAGGTTTATGAATGCACTTAAACTTGCAGCTATTGTTGTACATGTAGCTGACGCTAGAACCTGCGTTCTTCACCCAGCCAGTGCTACACATCGCCAACTTTCTGACGATCAGCTTATAGCATGTGGTATTACTCCAGGGCTTGTAAGACTCTCTGTAGGTATCGAAAATGTCCAAGATATTATAGAAGATTTAGCTCAGGCTTTAGAACAAGTTTAATCATTACCATATTAAATATAAAGAAAGAAGAAGAAATAAGTTGTTCTATACTCATTTCTTCTTCTTTTATGTTAAGGCTATTTCCAATACTGCTGTGGAATAAATCCAAACAGTACAGGGGCAGCAGAACCATTAGGTAGCATGTAGGCAAATTGATTGGCTTCATTTTCTTTAACCATGCCTACAAGGGCTGCTATTTTTTTATTAGAAAGTATCTCTTCTGATGGGATATTAAACACTTTGTTTTGTCCCCATAAAATAGCTCCTTGGAAAGCACCACCTCTTGCATTTAAAATAATACCCATATCTTTTTGATTTTGCAGCGTGATATAATAAGTAACACCATAATTTCCTTTATTCTTTACTACTTCTCCTGTTAATGCATCTTTTCCTACAACCCATTCTTCTTCTCCTTGCCCAATAGTCAGCATGGTTGGTTCATTGATATCTGATGCATCAATATAATAATATTTTTCAGTCACCTCATAAGTCCCTCGTATATGTCTATCTTTACTTAGAGGATTAAGCTTTTCTACAGCACTTAATGGCGTATTATAATCTAGTGCTGCCACAGTTAGGGTTATATTTCCTTCACTAATCACATCAAGCATACCCGATATAACCTGCTCCTCTTTCCATGGCTTAATCTTAGATGAATCGTAGATACAAAGAGTCTGTCCTGGTTTTAACTGATACTTTTTACCATTTGATCCTTTAAAATAGTCTCTTAAAGAGGCTTGACCGCTTCCCAATATATCCATACTCGGTCCTTTAACTGCCTCATTTTTGACCTGCATAGATATCTCTTTACTCTCATTTGATGTAACCAAAAGCAGAAGTTTCTTTTGAACACTTGTAGCATTTTGATGATGCAGTAAAACTCTGCTCTCTCCTTCAAACTGATCTTTATAGAGAATACCACTTGAGTTAATACGTTCAGGCGAATTGCTCACGATCAGTCTTCCTTTTTTATCTTCTATGGTGACATTCGCCACCTTATTAAAGGTATTGTAATCTTTATCTATGTATCCTTCTAATAAATCGCCTTGCTTACCTTTTTTAAACAAGTAATAACCATCTCTCTTAATGACTTCTGTTCCTACTTGAACAATACAGGTTTTAGGATCTGACCATCTCCCCCATTCATCTTGTACCTGAAAGGTTATTTCATATTTTCCCTCTTTAGAAAAATATCTTGGTTTACCTAATACCTTGGTTCCATTTGTCGTTATATTTTTATAACTCCATCTCTGGCTTTTAATTCTTAATTCATCCTCATTCAGGTAGGTATATACAAAACCAATCTTTTCTCCTATGGCATAACATTCTTTATCTACGCCAAAAGAAGCAATTTCAATACCTCTTTTACCCTGAATAACGATTTTTTTACTACTCCAATCACTCCAAACACCTGCAGCATCCTTTACTCTCAAAAAGACCTCATATTGTCCTGGATTTACATTTTTAAGAAGTGTTTGAACGCTCGATGCCACTTTCTTCTCTCCCTTTAAAACAATCATCCACTCTTTTCGCACGATGATTTGCTTTGAAGGACTATAACTTTGGTCAATCACTTTTATTGGTTCACCTTGCTGATAAGCTTCTTTTTCAAACGCAAACTTTGCTATTGGTTTTACTACAGCTGCTGTTACTATCAAAATAAGCAGTGAACACATAGTGGAAATCCAAAACACAGAAAATAATCTTTTTCTCATAGATACTCCCTTCACTACTTGTTCAAATTTCAGTATTTCTTAATGTCTCAACTGTAATACTTAGTTCCTGAATTCTTGTGGCTAAAACATCACATATCTTTCGGTCTAGAACAAAAGTGAATGGGTAGCCTTCATATTCTTTAATGAACTCTCCTACAGTTAGTTTACGCTGCTTTTCTTTATTTTTCTCATCATAAATACCAATAATTTTTTTATCTGAAAAATATAATACAATTTTATTATTTATGGTTGTAAAAGTATAAGCATAATTCGTTACACTATAGTTCTTAAACATCTTCTCAATTTCTTGCACAAATTGTATAAGCTTTTTGGGATTATGGATTGTTGTTCCGTCCACTTGTCTGATTTTGTATATAGCTTCTCTTAACTGCCTTATTCGGTACTCATAAGCTTCTAACAAAATACCAATTGCATTCTTCATGACTATTCTCGTTTTAGATTCAGCATAGTAATTATGCCCGCTTCGCTGTGGTTTTTCTGGAAACTTATATACCTTTGCCATCCTTCCCCTCCCTCTGTCCTTTTATTATTTACTAAGCATCAATCATATGGAATATCTCTTCCTTTGTGAGTTCATCCTTGTTCGTTGCTTTTTTCCATTGATCAAGCATTCTTCTATACTTAGGTAGTTTAGGAGCATGACTATTATAATCTGTATCCTTACCATTATATTGTAATTCTTTATAACGATCTAATTTTAATATAAAATACTTGGTGTACGCGTACCTTTTATACTCATCTTTATCATTTGAATCAAATCCATCAAACTTAATCATATACTCCGTAAGTCCTTGCTTGTCCTCTAATTTCCTATAAGAAAACGTAATTGCTCGGAACATATCTAATATATCGAGTACTTCTTTACATTCTTCTTCCTTTATCACAACATCTGATATCGTTTCAAACAAATCTTGATAATGAAGTTCATAGCCCTCTTCTAAAACTTCTCGGCAATTGCTATAAAAGTCAGCATCCTCTTTGCTGAGTGCCTCTAATATTTTATACTGATTAATGAGCATGAGTCTTTCTATAGGTTTTAACTCCATATATCTAATCCCCCCTTAGATTTATGATCTCATATTAGTTTGAAAAATATATTGACTTCATATAAGTTAAAGTTTCCCGCATATTAGCTAAAGGATTGATCTTTTTAAAATAACTATCTTCTTCCTCAATAGCAGCAGAAGATAGATAAGGATAATCCAATAAATCCCCTTCATAAATGAGGGTCTCATGTAAAAGCTTCATTAACTTCTTTGGCGTCATTGTCTTTATTTCCTCATGTGATACTGTAAGTCCTACATTTTTTAACATCTCAACAGCAAATTCCAAGCAAGTATAGGCTTTTTTGTTATTGCTTGAATGTTTGATGAGTAACTTTAAGGCACCTGTATAATTATAATAATAAGTTCCTCTAAGTTGATACATATTATTTATTAGCTCTGCTACATTAGTATAATCCTCTTTAGATACTTCTAATTGATAAATTTTCACAAGTGTCTTATTGTTTTTATTATGGGTAAGGATATTGATACTTTCCCGTACCATTCCGCCAACAAAAGGCGTGTAATATCTTCTTCTCGCAAAAGAATACATATAACTGAGCTCTTTGTCTAATGCCACAGAAACATGATTGTAAGGCTCATTTAATGCTCTTCTAATACACCAACCCATTTTCGTATTGGTTCGTGATACAATAATATATAGATAATGCATCCAGGTCCCCCTTCCCTTAGACCAATAATCATCTTTTCCCTTATTCTAATCATACCTTATTTTTAGATTTTTTTAAATAAAAAAGTGGAATTTCCAACACAATACTACTACTTCTTGTCATCTTTACATCTAAACTTTAACCCGTTTCAATTGTATACGACCATTTAAAAAAGACTGAGCTGTTCGTTCTTATATTTCCCTTGATAACTCTGAATAATCTCTTGCATCTTATAAATGATACTTAACTGATCACACTCATATTTTAAGAGCTGCCATAGCTGATTTGCTCTATTAGAACGACATTCATAGGCGTTTTTAAATTCACTAATATATTTTTGTTTCATACCAGGAAAATGCTGATCGAGTTGCTCAAAAAAATACTCCCTCTGATTGTCTCGTAAGGTAAGTCCAAATAATGGAAAGACAAATCGTGATCCATTTTCTTTTGCCAAATGGAGGATGTCTCTAATATTTTCATCACTATCTTCAATAAAAGGTAATACTGGCATAAGAAGTATTCCAGTATAAATACCTGCTTTGCTTAGCTGACTTATGACTTCTAGTCTCCTAGACGGAAGGGCAACATTGGGTTCAATTTTTTTAGCAAGGTTGTCATCAGATGTTGTTATAGTTATTTTTACCAGAACAGGGGTATGCTTTTTCATTTCACTAAGAATATCTATATCTCTTTCAATCAAAGGACTCTTAGTGGCTATTGCTACGCCAAAACGATGATGGCAGAGTAACTCTAAAGCACCTCTTGTGAGTTTGTACTTCTTTTCAAATGGATTATAGGGGTCTGACATAGCTCCCGTACCTACTACTCCTTTGTTTCGTTTGCCCCTTAGTTCTTTTTCTAGAAGCATGAGGGCATCTTTTTTAGCTCGAACAGTATCAAAGTTTTCTACCTGATAACATGAGCTTCTCGAATCACAATAAATGCACCCATGACAACATCCTTTATAGATATTCATAGTGTAGTTCGTTGCAAACCAGTTATTGTTTTGCTGGTAACTTGATAATATTTGTTTTGCTGGGATAAATTCCATAATGCTCACCTTATACTTTTTTATTATTATACACCTTATAGCAAAGCTTGTCTTTTTATTATACTCTTGTTCATATTTCATAAATTATCATTTATAATTAATAAAGTTAAATAATAAGGGAGGACACTTATTAATCTTATCAAGCAATCATAGCTCTTAACACAAAGTTAACACAAGTGATGAAAGACTATCAGAATGTTCGCAAAGGGTATTCAATAATTTATTGAGAATATAGTCAGGGTATTTTGCAAAAAAATATAATTAATATACTAGACTACTATTATTTTTGATGATTTATGGTATAATAATATTTATTATTTGACTTCATAGGAGGCTTAAAATGACAAACATAAAAATTGCTAACATTACAGATGTAGAACGTTTTTTTAACACAGTAGATAGATGTAAAGGAGAAATTGAACTCTTAACATCAGAGGGAGACAGACTCAACCTACGCTCAAAACTCTGTCAATATGTATCATTATCTAGTATTTTTTCTGAAGCAAAGATCGATGAAATTACATTAGCTGTTTCTGACCCATCTGATGTAGAATTACTTCTTCAATATCTTATAACAAGATAATCTGTGCTATTTATAGTATATCTTATACTCTATAAGTAGACAAAAGTATGTCAGGTTTTCTATTAATATATTTGTATATAAAAAGGAGCTCTCAAGCTCCTTTTTTCTCTTATATTCATTTCATGCAAATTTCAGCCAACCATTAAGTTATATTTTGTCCTTGAATATACTCCTCTAAAAGTTTTGCCGCATACGCTACAAGTTCTACACAAGGACGCTTTTTATAATAATGTTTTGTCCTATCTTCTGGGATATAGCTTTCGTGGTTAACAGATAATCCTAATAATTCTCTGCATACTATTGAGTCATATTGTTTCTCAAAATCCTTTGCAAATTCTTGAACCAATTTATAATGCATTGTCTTCTTGTTTTTATCTAAAGGGTCTATGTATCCATATTTCATGCCAAGAACCATAAATGCCCCACTCACTGCCCCACATACTTCTCTCAGTCTTCCCATCCCCCCACCAAAGGAAGAGGCTATTTTTAATGCTGTTTCACATTCTAAACCCGTTTCATCGCAAAAAGCAGCAAAGACGGCTTGCGAACAATTATATCCCTGATGAAATAATTCCTTTGCTCTATCTGAATGACTACCCACTACTTATCTCACCCCCCTATACTTTATTCATAAAGTCCTTAGTATTCGCTTAATCTGGACTAAGATACTTAGCTTTTTTCAGTGCTATTTCTACTGCTTTCTTAATGACTGTACTTGAATTTGTCGCACCAGATACTGCATCGACATGAAGACTCTGTGATCTTATTATATCACTAATGATATTTTCTGCACTGCTACCTTTTTCATTTTTATGCTCTAACAACTTGATACTTACAATACTTCCATCTTTCACAGTAACTTCAACTTTTACATAAATAAACCCTACGTCATAGTCTCCTGTATAGATTCCATTTGGAATTTTACTAATATCAAGATCTTGAATTTGAGTATTTTCCACCTTTTCTCTATAATTGCTCACCCTATTTATGTATAGCCATAAAGCTATTGCTCCTATTACTAATATTATCACACCTACTACTATACCAATACGAAAAGATGTGTTTTCCCATCTTTCCCATCTATTACTCATAATATCGCCCCTATTCTTCTATTGTCCCTATATGTAGAGTGCAGATAATAGCTACATTTTGATTGACTGATATAATAGTTCAAAGCTATATTGTAGGAATTCCTGCTCAGATAGATTAAAGCACTTCTCAAAATACTTGTTTTTCTCTTTACTTATGTGTATAACCCCAAAAATACTACCCCATAAAGTAAAAGCTGCTTGAGGCAACTTGATATCACTTCTTATGGCCCCTTCAGCTACCCCTCCTTTAAACATGCTCAATATTTCTTTGTTAATCGCTTCACCCACCTCATATATCTCATGATATATCTTTGGTGTTTGCTCTAGCTCTAAATCCACGTTAATTTCTGTAAAAATACTTTTATAATAAAACAAATGTTCCTTTTGAAAATCATAAGTAGCATAACACACTGAAAAGAACTGTGACTTAAAATCCTTTTTCTTTCCAATACATGCTTTAACTTGAACAAGAAGCATCTTCATTGCATGTAGTGTCATACAGCTAATAATTTCATCTTTGTTTTTAAAATAAACATATAAAGTTGCTTTACTATATCCTGCTTCTTTTGCAATATCATCCATCGAGATATTTTCTATTCCTTTAACTAGGAATAACTTCTGTGAGGCATCTATGATATTGCCTCTATGAAACTTTGTAAGAGCTTCTTTTTTACTCTCCTTCATGGTGTCTCCTTTCTAACCCCCTAAGTATCCCTATATAAAGAAACTTCACTTATTTGAACACCTAGATATTGTTTCTCTTAAGTGGACGCACAAGGTATAGTTTAATTTCTAATATGTGAATTCTATAAACAGATTGAACCATAAGTATATAATTTAAACTATTAGTTTAATTTATTATAATTTAATTGTTATTAACTGTCAATTTATTTTCATATTACTTATATTTCATGACTTGATTAAATGTGCTTGATAAAGCAAGATAGGTTAAAATAGGTTCGAACAATTTACATAATATCTATACACTATACTCCGAACCATCGGTCTGGGTCTATTCTGACAAGGAAATCCTAACCTTTATAGAAGATGCAAATATTCATCTTGATAGGCTACTAAATAATTATGCTCATGATAACTATGACTTCCAAGCAATATTTACAAAGGCTAATCATGAATATATTGGTGAGGCAGGCATATTATCTTTTAATGCCAAACATAAAAGAGCTGTGATTGGCTACAATTTACTTCCAAAATATTGGAGCAAGGGCTATGCAACCGAAGTCACTAAAGAATTAGTGAGATATTTATTTGAAGAACTTAAGCTTGAAAGAGTTGAAGCACTAACCTGTGATAAAAACATCCCTTCTCAAAATGTCCTTAAAAAATCAGGATTCATTCAAGAAGGGCTTCTTAGAAATTTTGCACTCATTAATAATATGTATGTAAATGTATGTTACTTTGGTATGATAAGTAAAGACTATTTTAAAGCTTAGGACTTTTTCCATGGCCTTTTTTTATCAAGCCATCCTTTTTCACGCCAGTACTCTTTTTCAGTAGGGCTTGCACTCCAATTGGCTTTTTGCATGCCACCCATCATCTGAAATACAAATCTTGTCTTAATTCCTACTCTAGGAACTTTTACATTATTTATTGCCTCTGCAATTTTAGTTATATCTTTTTCTATCTTTACCTTTTTCTTGCTTGATACACCGTTCCATCTCATCGCTTGAACACTAACTGCATAAGTTTTTATCCAAGGTATGCCCCAGTAAAAGAGTGAAGTGGTTATATCTTTTGATGCTGATTTTGCTCCACTTCCTGCAGCAGTAGAAATCACAACAGCCTTTTTCATAAACATACATGATCTTGGGCGATGAGACATCCAATAGGTGAAGGTTAAATCAATGAATGATTTCATAGGTGCAGATGCTCTCATGCAATAGGTAGGGGTGGTAAAAATCAATACATCAGCACTTTCTATCGCATCAGTAATTATCTTCTTTTCATCATAAAACGGGCACGCGCTATCGTCTTCTATACATTTATAGCAGCCCACACAAAAATGATTAAGATCTTTAGGCAAAAAGAATTCTGAAACTTCCTTGTCACACTTTATCTTATCAATGAGCATTTGTCCTATATGATAAGTACTTCCCTTATGATTTTGTCCATGAATGATTGTAATTTTCATGATCATTCCATCCCTTTTCATATTAATTTAATAGTTATTAACGTTTTTCTGCCTTTGAAATGAACCTTGTGAATCTGATATCTGCTTATTAATGTGGCGTCTCTTTATTTGCATGGGTATTAGATTTCACTAAGCTTCTCAGGTTGCTGTAAACTTCATACAATCCCAAACAAATGCTATAAGAAATTACATTAATAACTATAAATCCAATGAGGTTCTTCATATTCCATATATGGATAACAATATATCCTACGCCAGCTAAAAGTGCCATATGAATAAGATAAACAAAGAAATTACATTTATTGATATAGCTTAGAACTTTTGAATTCTTCTTAGGAATCCATGAATGTGCTCCTCCAACTATTGCAAATACTGTTAATATCCTCAGTAGTTTTGCACTATAATGCCACATCCAAAATAGCCATGAGCTATGCTTACTGTAATCCACCTTAAATAACCCTACTAGGAAAAAAGTCATCAGTAGAATACTCGCTATTATATATCCCCATTTATCCCTGTCTGTTGCTTCTTGATATTTGTCACTTGTTTTAAACAAATAGCCGAGTACAAAAAGATAAAAATAGGCTATAGGATTCATTTCATCCAGAATACCTACTAAGAACAGAAATGGATATGGGAGCATCACTAAAATAAGTCTATACGGTTTATAAAAGAAATTTCCAAGAGCATCAAATACCTTTTGTGCTTTCTCACTGCTTCCCCACTTGAAAAATGGAATAAGAATCATAGAAAATACAAACAAGAATATGAGGAACCATACATGCATTGGTGAGAAACCTGGTGTTGTTCCTGTTAAATCCTCTGATATCTTAGTAAAAAACAGTTTATAATTTTCCCAATAGGATAGAGTCGTTCCCTTTTGAATTCCATATAAAAAGGAATCAAAAGGATTTAGAAAAACAATAACAAGTATTGCTGGAATCAGTAACTTAAATGTTCTATTTCTTGCAAAATCGCCTATACCTCTACTTGTGACAGAATATCTTGCGGTAATTCCAGCTATAAAGAAAAGGATCGTCATATGAAATCTAGTCATAAAGGCTTCTATATATTCGCAAGCTAGACTATTTGCTCCTGATCTCACATAAAAAATTGCCGTCTCTCTTGTCATAAAAATAATTAAACTATGATAAAATATAATGCTTAGTACAATAATACTTCTTACCCAATCTAAGTCATATCTTCTTTTCATTTTCTCCACTCCCTCGTTCAAATGGCTTCCATTACATTTCTTACATACACCTTAGCAAAGGTATCTAGCTCTGTTACATATCGCTCAGTCAATTCGGTCCAAAAACCAGGACAACTTAATGAAGAAGCTACCATCAATACTTTTGCAAAAACCTCTTCTTGATTAAGCCCTTCGTGCAAATGAAGTACCAGTCGGCTAAGTGCCTGCATCTGCACATGAATACGAGTCTTTGTAGCCTCATCAATACCATATTGCTGATACATGACTTGCTCTGAGCGTAAAACACCTGTAGAATGAAGCTCATATTTAAGTACTTTTATACCAAAGTCTATGGCAATGTCCATTGTAATTTCTTTAACTTCTAATAACTCCCTATAAAAAGCCATCATTTCATCCCAATATTTTCCCATAAGTAGATTAAAAAGCCTCGTCTTATTTCCAAAATGATAATTCACCGCTGCAACATTGACGCCAGCTTCTACTGCAATTTCACGTATTGTAATTGAATTAAAATCCTTTGTCTCCATAAGCTTCATAGATGCTTCCATAATGGCTTGTTTGCTATCAACCAACTGTTCTCCCTCTTTCATTTCTTCTTTTATCAGACATAAGTTCTATCACTAAAGCCAACGGTTTAAAAGCTACATTTCAAAAAATTAATTGAAACAAACGATTTAAACACTTGTTTTAATTAATTTTATCAATGTTTATTATAATAGTCAATAGGGGGACTCTATTTATAGAGATTAATATAAATTAAGAAGCATATTTGTAAATTGAGTTATAATGAATATTAACTAATTAAGAGAAATAAAAATGTAGTGGGAAATAAAAATGTAGTGAGAAATAAAAAAGATACTAATTAATATGTGTATTAATTAATATCTTTTTAATGAAGGTAAATGCTTAACTTCATAATCTAAATTTGCTTGTAGGTAATGAGCATTTATGTAACTATAGTAATAACTGATTTTTTATACTTCTCCAATTTGGATAAAACTGATCCATATAAGCACGAAACTTAGCATTATGTCCTCTTTCATACAAGTGTACGAGTTCATGTATAATAACATACTCTAGGCACGCTAAAGGCTTCTTAGCAAGCTGAAGGTTTAACCAAATACGCCTTTCCTTTATATTGCATGTGCCCCATCTTGTTTTCATATCTTTAACACGCCACTCATTTGGGGCTTTGCCAACTACTTTAATGCACTGATCAAGTATGACTGGTATTACCTGTTTTATTTCCTTGCGATACCATTCCCTCATAATATCTTCTCTTTGATCTTGTGTACTATTCTTTGACACTTGTAAAAATATCTTATGATCTTTAATAAATACGTCACTTTTACTATCCGAATAAACCATCTCTAGTCTATATGGTTTCCCCCAAAGATAATGATTTTCTCCAGATACATAGTGTGATTTTTCTGGCTTTGTATATCCAACAAATTTAGCTCTATTCTTTTTAACCCAATCCATGCGTGATGCAATAAATAATTTAATCTCAGCATCAGAAATCTTCATAGGTACTGTTATCTTTACTGCTCCATTTGGGGGTAAAATGCGAATATACATGTTTTTAATGTTTTTTCTCTCCACTTGTGCTTCTATTCCATCTATTGTAATTTGCTTTTTCATGAGTGTTCATCCTAGTTCATAAATATTTTTAACTTAACTAATAACGCCATCTATTCGAAAAGCTTACCATTATCCGTAAGATTTTATTTATAGTATCGGAAGAAGATATAAATGTCAATGCCTTTTATAAATTAAAAAAATTTATTACTCATTCATCTAAAGAAAAACCTAAGTCACAATAATGCTAATGAAAGTGATGTGCTATACTGACTATCTGTAATTTATGAGTTATAATAAATCTCAAAGAATTTAACTTAATTACTTTCTAGAACAATAAAAGTTGATTTTCATTTTAAAACAAAATGAAGGATTATGAAATAACATTATTAATAAAAATCATTAGATATTAAGTATTTGGAGGAAAGTATTATGGCGTTTAAGATCAACTTTCAATTACAGGAAATTGATAAAATTGTCCCGTGGGGCAATCAAAACGATTATATGTCATGGTTTGGTCTTACTGATGCACGTTTATGGATCAATATTGGGGATAATACAATCTATGAATACGCTCAAGAAGCAAGAGAATTTTGGAACTGTAAAGATCTAAAATATAATGACTATTACTTAACAAGGTTTTTAGAAGACTTTAGTGAAACATTCATTTATATTAGAGAATCTATTCCAAAATACTTATATGATACTATTGAAGATTTTATGAAATTAACTGATACATGGAAAGAAGCTGATTTTTATGAATCTGATGCTATGTTTGATACATTCTATGACAACGAATATGAGCCATTAACAGAATGGTTTTATAATAGAATGTTTGATTCAGGACATCTAGTTGGTGCCCCTTATATAGGGTGTTTTAGACATAATAATACAATCAAAATATATTGGGAAAGTGATTATGTACTTGAAAATGGAAAAAGCATATGGACTGCTCCTAAAGGGATCTTTGAAATGGAATATGAAGACTTTGTATCAGAGGTTGAAAGGTTTTTTAAGTCATTTTTTTTAGCTATGGATAAACAAGTGCAACTTGCTATAAACAAAGACTGGGGAAAGGTTCATCTAGATAAAAAAAGATTAGTTGAAGAACATAAGGAAAGAAAAGATGGATTTTTGCAATGTATCGGTTTTCTATCTCATGATAAATATGACGTTACAGACTGGGAAAAAGTAAGACAATCATACACTAAAATGATCAGTCATAATTAGTTTCAAGATAATAAATCGGCTCATATAGCAACTTCTAGATGTAGCCAAACAACAGTAAAACAAAGCCTTAAGAAGTGCGTAAACTCATTCTTCTTAAGGCTTTGTGCTTCATTCCTTCTCAATAGCTATTGCTATATTGTGCTTAAATAATGTATACGGATATTAATATACCCTCATAATAGAATAGCTAGGATATTGTTTACGTATCTCTTCATACAAGGTCTTATCCACTAGAGGTGGAAACAATTCTGAATTATAATTAATATATCTTTCCCCATCCCTATGATAAAAAGTTTCGGCTGCCTTCTCCTCAATAAAATTCATAACATCTTCTTCATTTTTTTCTTTTATAGCTTTTTTCACTATCTCATCTGAAACATTTAATATCCTATATCCATCTGCTCTATCTCCCTCCAGGATATAGTATTGTTGATTATATCTTATACATTTCACACCTATGTATTGTCCCCACTTACCAATAACATTCGCACTAAGAAATCCTGTATCTAATCTAGATAATCCCACGTTTTTCTCCTTTCACACAAGTTCAATTCACTCATGCTTAGTTGATATGCATCTCTTTTATGTTGCCACCAGCTAAGCCAATTATATTATATTTTTCTCATTTCATATATAAGAAATGTGTGTTTAAAAAGAATTTTATAAAATGTCTCGTATGTTTGCCTTTTTTCTATTCACATGTTATATTTTAAGCATTATCTAACTGTTGTCACTATATTCTTACGCTCAAACTGCTTATGATAATAGACGAGAGAAAAAAAATTAACAGACTAGTAAGGAGGAAAATATGATATATTTTACTTCAGATTTACATTTTTATCATGATAATGTCATTAAACACGCAAACCGCCCCTTTTTAAATGCACAAGAAATGAATCAAACATTGATAAGTAATTGGAATAGAAAAGTTACAGCTTCTGATGAAATTTATATATTAGGTGATGTCACGATGAAAGGTGCCACATATGCCAATGAGATTTTAGCCCAATTAAACGGACAAAAATATCTCATAAAGGGCAATCACGATAGGTTTGCAGAACAACAAAGCCTTGATAAAAGTCTTTTTATGTGGATTAAAGATTACCATGAATTAAGTTATGGAAAAGATGTATTTATTCTGTTTCACTATCCTATAGAAGAGTGGGATGGCTTTTTCCATGGTTCCTTTCATTTACATGGACACCAACATAATCATGAAGATTATAATTACAAAAACCTTGAAAAGGGATTACGCCGTTATGATGTCGGCGTAGATGCAAACCAAATGACACCTGTCAGCTTAGAGGAAGTATTCACGTTTTTCGCACAAATGAATAAGGAGCAATAACAAAGAACCTCGAACTCCTTGTATTTTCAAGGTATCCGAGGTTCTTATTGTTTATTCCCACTCGCCAAAAA
>JAEYPM010000011.1 GCA_023410675.1 Bacillota bacterium
ACCCGATGAGGGTGGCCGCTGAAAAAGTTTTGCGATTGGCAGATTTTTCAGGGTGCGAGTAGCACTGCCAGTATTATGCCCTTATAGGGTTTAATCAAGCCACCAGCTAAGCTGGTGGTAACTGACTGAATAGTTGGATAAATTATATTTTATAATAGCATTTTATATAAACTATTTTCATGATATAATTTAGAAGAATAGAAATGTTTTGATTGGGTTAAAAGTTAATTATAATCAACTTTTAGGGGAGGTTTCTAAAATGTTTTATTCTAAACCTTTACTGGAAACACATAAAGTTGTAAATATATTGATGTTTATATTGATTGCTTTATTGGCTCTTTTTTTTAGAATAAATGATCTAGATCTTATAATGGGAATTACTTTTAATTTTTATAGTTTATGCCTTATCTTACTAATAAAGTTATATGGTTTTCGTCTTACTATGCTAATAGCTGTTCCTATTCAAATTTACTCAATTATTTTCCTAAAAAATCCTTATTGGAATATAATATCTATTATGGAGATATTATTTTTAAGTGCTGCCTATACACATAGACCTAGAGTGAATATTATTATTTGGGATTGTCTTTTTTGGGTATTGATAGGTGCACCTGTATCATTACTTATGTTTAAAACAGATTTATCAACGCCTATTACATATATTGAAGTGATACAAATTTGCCAATATGTTTTTAATGCACTCTTTAATGTATTTTTGGCAGATTTTATTTTAAATTATGTACCCTTTGATAACTTTAGGTCACCCAAGATATATCGGACAAGTTACACCATTAATTTTAATAGAGCACTCTTTCACTTATCTGTTTTTATTACTATTTTACCATTTGTTATGAGTATTTCTATTAATAATTTTAATAATTATCAAACACAAAGCGAGGCTATTTTAAAAACAAGTGAGGAAATAGCTGAAAAACTAAAGAAAGAAATATGGAGCTGGGATTATGAGGATCGAAAAAAACTCAACCTCTTCTCTTTACTACATACAGGCTATATTAATGAATTTATTAATAAAACCCCTCAAAAAGGGAAATATGAAATCATCATTACAGACGAAAACAAGAAGATCATCTATAGTTCAGATCCATCATTAAAGACGGAAACTATTTATGATTGGAAAGATAAAAAAGATATACAGCTTATTCATACAAATTTATCTACTGCCTTTCCGAGTACCAATAATGATGTCCCACCTATGATTAGATGGGGTGAGGGTTTTTATATCTACGAAGAATATGTAAAAGAATTTTCTTTATATATTCATGTAAAATTTTTAATGGGCACTTACCATGAGTCAGTATTAGTATCTTATGGATATCAGCTACAATTTTTTATACTATGTATTATTATTGCAATACTTTTTTCTGCGATTATTAATCAGTTTCTTATAAAGACAATTAGTAAATTAGCAACAATGACCACAGGCCTTCCAAATAAACTCAAACAAACAGATGAGATAAAATGGCCTTCTAGTAATGTTCAAGAAATTAAATCCTTAATTAATAACTTTAAGTATATGTCAGATAACCTTAAGCAAATGTTTAAGGAGACCTATACAATGAACGATAAGTTAGAAAGTCAAGCAAAGATGCTGAGAATGTCTCAAAATGATTTACATAAGCTTGCTTATTATGATGTGTTAACAGAATTACCTAATAGACTTTATTTTCAATATTATCTTTCTGAACTTATCAATGAAGCTAAAGATAATGAAAATTATAAAGTAGCGGTTATGTTTGTTGACATGGATAAATTCAAACAAATTAATGATACTTTAGGTCATGATCAGGGTGATAAGTTACTACAAATTATCGCGAAAAAACTAGATGCTTTTCAAAATGAAAACATTACAGTATTTCGTTTAGGTGGCGATGAATTTGTTATTGTTATGAAATGTAAAGAAGTAAAAGAAGCTGAAGTCCTTGCACTTAAAGTATTAAGTATAGCAACTCAGCCAGTTAAATTGTTAGGAAGTTTGATTTATATAGGATTTAGTATAGGTATTAGTGTTTTCCCTGATGATGATGATAATCAAGATTCTTTAGTTAAAAATGCTGATATTGCAATGTATAGTGCTAAAGAAAAAGGTGGCAATTGTATTGAGTTCTTTAATCTTAGAAAGAAAAACGAAATATCTGAGCGTGTTATTATTGAAAATGCTTTAAGAGATGCATTAGACCAAAGACAGTTTGAAGTTTATTATCAACCTAAGATGAGTACTAGGACAGGTCATATTTCTAGTATGGAGGCACTTGTTAGGTGGAAGCATCCTACTCTTGGTAACATTTCACCAGAAAAATTTATTACGATAGCAGAAGAAACAGGCCTTATTGTGGATATTGACTTATGGGTAATGATAGAATCATGTAGGCAGTTAAAAAAATGGCAACAGAGTGGGCTTGCTCGTGTCCCAGTAGCTGTCAACGTATCAGCACAAGACTTTTATAGACATGACCTTCTTGATATTGTGCAAACAGTTTTGCAAAAAACAGGTCTTCAGCCATGTTATTTGAAAATAGAAGTTACTGAGAGTATTTTTATAAAAAATATTGAAGATGTTATTGATACCATTAAGAAATTAAATAAACTAGGCATTAAGGTATCTATTGATGACTTTGGAAAAGGTTATTCGTCTTTGAATCAGCTACTTAGATTACCAGTTCAAGAGGTTAAACTAGATGATGTATTTATTAAAAACTTAGACAAAGAAAGAGAAAAAGCAGAAATTGTACGTTGTATTATAGAGCTTGCACATAGCTTAAAGTTAAATGTTGTTGCAGAAGGTGTAGAAACTAAAGAAGAGCTTAGTTATCTTAAACAAGTAAAATGTGATGAAATACAAGGATTTTTATTTAGTAGACCTCTTTCAAAAGAAGATATGACTTTATTTTTTCAGAAAAATAATATAACAAAACCAAGAACAAAAAGTGAAATCTATTCATTTGGAGGTTATCAAAATGAAAACAACAGTTACTAATGTAATCATTGTGGTACTTAGCCTTCTTTTGATATTTGGAACAGGGATGTTAAAGGAAAACTATGTAAATAGTAAAAAAGTACAAACTTCAAGTACAGTAAAGAAAAAAACAGTAGAAACGAAAACCTTAAAAAAAGGAGAAAAAGTAGAAATTACAATATGGTCGTGCTATGGAAATTGGGATGAAGCTATTGAAAAGTTTGAAAAACAGTATCCTTATATAAAAATAAAGTTAAGAATTATACCCTATGATGAATGTAAAGAGCAGTATATGGAGGCATTAAACACAGGAGAAGGACCAGATATTTTTGTTATGGATGATTCAATATTTAGTAACTTTAACTGTATGTCTGGATTTGAAGATTTATTTGAGGCACCTTACTATGCTGGTAGGTACAAAGAAGATATTCCAGAAACACTATGGCGACTAGGTATGTCCTTTGATAAGAAAAAACTTTTAGGCATTCCATGCGAAACAACTTCTTTAGTGACTTATTATAGGGCAGACATTATGGAGCAATATGGATTCCCTACAGATCCAGAAGAACTTGCAAAGTTCATGGAAAATCCAAGTAATTGGCTTGAAATAGCACATACTCTAAAAAAAGATAATAAGTGGATATTAAATTATCCAGCAGATATTATTAAGCTCTACGATTCTTCAAAAAGTATATTTAATGAAAACATGGAATTTAATCGTCAAGACAGGACATTTTATACAGCAATTGATACGCTCAAAACAATATATAAAAGCTCTCTAGCTTCTTATATTAATGTATGGTCAACAGAAGGTCAGCAGGCATTAAGAGATGATAAAATTGCAATGTTATATTTAGGATCATGGGGCGGTGAAGAACTACAAAAGTGGGTTCCTTCCCAATCCGGTAAGTGGAGAGTTACTAGACTTCCATTTAATTTATATGGCTCTAATAATAGTGTGATTATGTCAATAAATGCAAAAAGTGAAAATAAACTATTTGCATGGACATTTATTCAGTATTATATTTTTAGCTATAAAACAAATTGTGTTAATGGAGCTATTCCTGCATATTTACGTCTTAAAACAAAAATTAATATAGAAAGTTATAGTAATCAATTTTTAGGAGGACAAAAGGAGCAACTTTTATATCAAGATTTAGTAAGCGAATTAAACACACACACAATAACACCATTAGATGAAGAGGCAAATGTAATATGGCATGATCATATTATTAATGGCATATCAAGAGGCCTTCAGCCAAATATCATCATAACAAATGCAAAAGAGGAAATAAATAATACATATAAGGAAGATAGAAAAATTTTGCTTGGCACTTTAAAAAATAATAATGAAGAATAAATATAGAAATTATATAATTCATATTTTTTCAGTATGTTATGGGTATAATTTATAGTGAAAAAGTTAATTTTATATACAGAAAGGTGTATTATTTAGATATGAAGATGGCAGTAGGAACCGCTATAATAAAACTTTATGCTCCGTGGGTCCATTCTTTAAAAGAGAAGAGAATGATCATAAATAGCATAATTAAAAAGGCAAAAAATCATTTTAATATCTCTATCAATGAAGTTGGTGAAATGGATACCCACCAAACCATTATTATTGGAATAAGCTGCACCAGTAATAGTCACACCATAGCAAGTGATGTTATTCATAAAGTTGTAGATTTTATTGAAAATAATACTGAGGCGGAAGTTACAGATAGTGAAATAGAAATTTTGTAGGTATGAGGAACAGTTTAATAGACTCATTTCAAATCCACTTATTGGTTCAAACTATGATGATGAGAGCATTATATTTCTAAATATGTTAGAGGCATAACATAAAGAAAGTATTGCTTTTGCAAAGGTTTTTATGGTATGCTATTAATGTATTTATGGCTTGGTTTTTCGAAAAATTATGCTTAATGAAATAGGACTTAATTTGCTCTCAACATGATTTCATATTGTGTAAGTTAATAGTTAAGCTAATAGTTCAATGAATAATTAAATTAGTAGTTCAATTAATAGTTTCATGTGAAGTCTAAGTTTATGTGCAAATAACAAAAGTAGTGAGCAAATGAGTTTCTGTAGGTTTTTTGAAAACATGTCCAATTTAATATTCCAACATTAATATACCCTTACTTGCATAAAGTAAGGGTATTATTAAAAAAACTTTATCATATTTAGATAAAAGGGTTGACATATATACTAAAAATTGATAAGATATATTTTGCCTGTTAGGCATTATTTTATAGAATTCACATTTTAGCTTTCAGTTATATCCTGTGAATTTATCAATATTTTAATTCGGAGAAGTACTCAAGTTGGCCGAAGAGGTGCCCCTGCTAAGGGCATAGGTCGGGATACCGGCGCGAGGGTTCGAATCCCTCCTTCTCCGTTATATTTTTGTGCCTTATAAGGATGATATAAAGGATACCAAAAAAAGGCAGAAAAATATTTAATAAATGGTTTGACAAAGCAAATACTATTATGTATAATAGTAAAAGTCGCTGAATATATGACATAAATTATATAAGATAGCACACAAACCAAATGAACTTTGAAAATAAAATAGTAATCATGTAACGAAAAAATCATACCCTGATTTTTTTGAGTAAATTCAGATCTATAAAGTAGAGGAAACAAAACTTTATAGGAAAACTTGTCAGCATCTCTTGT
>JAEYPM010000013.1 GCA_023410675.1 Bacillota bacterium
CATCATTAAAGATAGAGCTACTTTATTTGTACTTTTTCGTTGCTTTCTCATTTCAATCGATGAGTTCTAATTTTTTCATGACCTCTACTAGCTTATCAATATCTATTGGCTTAGCCGCATAGGCATCGCACCCAAGATCTAATGCTTCTTTGATGATATCTTTTTCTGCTACAGCTGTAGTCATAATAATTTTAACTTTTTTGGGGTTAGGAATTTCGCTTTGCATTTCCAAATCTCTAATGGCCTTTAGCACTTTTATTCCATCAATTTTAGGCATCATAATATCAAGACAGATTAGATCATAGGGAGCATTCTCTTCTTTAGCCATCATATAGGCATCTATAACTTCTAATCCATCAACTACTAAATCACATTCTCCATATTGTGCAAGCACCTTATACAAAAACCTTCTGCTTATAAAGTCATCCTCTGCAATTAGTATTTTTAGCATTGCTAATTCCTCCCTAGTAATACTTTTTTATTTTCTGCTAGCTATACTATTATTCTTGTATTAATCCTAGTTTTTTTAAAACATTAGTCATTTTTTCTATATCTATCGGTTTGGCGGCATAGGCATCACAGCCAATATCAAACGCATCTTGCACAAACTTAGTTTCAGCCAACGCTGTTGTCATAATTACTTTAGAACGTTTTTCAGTAGCAATCCCCTTTTGCAATTCAAAATCTCTGATGCTTTTTAATACCTTAACACCATCTACTTTAGGCATCATAATATCAAGACATATAAGGTCATAGGGGTTGTCGTCTTTAACTGACATTAGAAAAGCATCTAGAGCTTCTAGGCCATCTACAACTAAATCACATTCACCATACTGAGAAAAAAATTTAAGTAAAAATTTACGACTTATCAAATCATCTTCTGCTATTAATATTTTCATACGCCCCTCCTTTTCTCAAATCTATAGAGTTCACATTTGAAGCATCAAGTTATCCTCTGTGAAATCATGACTTGTTGTATACTTTGAAATAAACGATCATCTTCTCTATATGGGTAATAGCCTCCTCTAGCTTTCCTCTTCTTGCTGCAAGTTGCACTTTAAATGCCAAGTCCTTTATTTCCATTGCATCAATCTCATTTGACAGAGTTTTAATATGATCTGCTAAAGCCTCAATACATATAAGATCTCTGTCATCAATAGCTGCTGAAAATTCATTTATATACTTTGAGATATCCTTTACCTTGCTTGTGATCTCACTATTAGTATACCATATTTTTCTGCTTGTAAATAAACTATCTTTATTTTCCTCATGTAATACTTTATCATATAAAATTGTATCTTCATCATGCTTCGTATTGGTTATCTTATCAAGGGTATAAAAGAGTTCATTCATTTGTATTGGCTTTGTAATGTAATCGTCCATCCCTAAAGACAAAAACCTTTCTCTATCTCCATTTAGTGCATAGGCAGTCAAGGCTATTATCGGCGTATGCTTACCTAAAGTTTCTTTTTTTCTAATTTTGTGCATAGCCTGAACCCCATTCATTTTAGGCATCTGAATATCCATTAAAATAACATCATATTTATCTTGTTCATATAAAGCTACTGCTTCTAATCCATCGTTTGCAGTATCTACACTATGTCCTTTTTCATTAAGCATTTTAAAAATAACTTTTTGGTTAATAAGGTCATCTTCTACCAAAAGAATTCTTAGGCGACGAATTGGTTTTGTAATCTCTGGCAATTCATTTTCTTTCTCTTCTACATAATAACCAATCTTAAACTTTAAATCGAAATAAAACGTACTGCCTTGCTTTTTCTGACTTTCAACGCCTATTTCTCCGCCCATCATTTCAACTAATTTCTTAGATATCGCAAGCCCTAAACCTGTTCCACCATAGTTTTTTGTAAAAGGCTCTTCAATTTGACTAAAGCTTTGAAATAAGCTTCCTCTATCTTTTAAATCTATTCCTATTCCTGTATCTGACACCGAAAACCGTATAGCTACTTCATCATTAAGCACCTCTATCAACTTTACGCCAATAGAAATACTTCCTCTTTGTGTAAATTTTATGGCATTACTAATTAGGTTATCGAGTACTTGTCGAATCCTATTAGGATCACCTATAAGAAATGGCGGTATTTTTGAAGAAAAGGTATAGTCACACTCTATTCCTTTTGCATCAATACGTGGTGTGTGTGTTCTAACAATCTCTTCTATAAGCCGTTTAATATTAAAGCTATATTTTTCAATCGTTAGTTTTCCAGCTTCCATCTTCGAAAAATCTAAAATGTCATTGATAATTGTAAGAAGAGAATTTGCACATTTTTTAGCAGTTACTAGGTTGTCTTTTTGCTCTTCATCTAAGTGTGTAAGTAATGTAAGATCAATCATGCCAACAATCCCATTAATTGGCGTCCTGATTTCATGGCTCATATTAGCTAAAAACTCACTTTTTGCTTTATTAGCACTTTCAGCTGTTTCTTTTGCTACAATAAGTTTCTTCTCTGTTCTTTTTGTATGTGTAATATCAGTAATAATAGTTACAATCTCACTATCTCTAGGACTATAAATCGAAATAGAAACCCACTTATTGTAATCCTTAAAATAAAATTCATCAATACGTACACATAATCCTCTCATAAGCTTACTTAAATGTGTCTTAATTTGCTTAATCAAAATATCCTTGAGATTAGGGAATAGTTCTTTGTAACTTTTCCCCTTAAGTTCTTTATCTTGCATATTAAAATATTTTTTAAAGGCTGTATTCACTTCAATAAATATTAAATCCTTTGGATCATGTTTATCATTATACTTTAGCTTATAATAAGCATAACCTATTTCCATATTCATAAACAGAGAGCGATATTTAACTTGATTTACTAAAATTTCCTTTTCTGCATTCTTACGCTCAGTAATATCCCTAACGACACTAAAAATAATCCGTTCCTTACCCATATTAGCTCCCTGGGAGCTAACTTCCACTTCAAAAGTAGTCCCATTCTTTCGTCTATGAGTTGCTTCAAAAAAAATCCCTTCTATATTTGCCTGATCAAGTTGATACTTTGTATAGCCCCAGTTTTCCCTGATGCTTCTAATATTCATAGAGCATAATTCTTCATTTGTATACCCATAAGCTTCTATTGCTGCTTTATTTACTTCAATAATATTTCCATCTAAATCAACAAATAAAATAATATCACGAGCATTGTTAATAATCTTTCGATACCGCTTTAAATCATCTTCTGCGATTTTTCGATCATGAATATCATAAATAGTCCCTAAATATCCTCCGTATTTTCCATTCAAATCATAATAAGGGGTAGCGACTACCAAACACCATCTAAATTCTGCATCATACC
>JAEYPM010000079.1 GCA_023410675.1 Bacillota bacterium
TAATAGGTTTTCAAGGATGTTATTATTAGCTACAATCGTTACGATTTTTTTTAGTATGACAATGGTTGTTTATGCAGCAGGAACCAAGTATTATGTGTCACCTGGTGGCGACAATGGAAATTCGGGAACCATTGATAAGCCATGGAAAAGTATTAATTATGCTGCCAAAAAACTTAAAGCAGGGGATACGCTATATGTTCGAGAAGGCGTTTATAATGAGACAGTAGATATACCAGTATCCGGAAGTAGTAGTGGAGGATACATTACTATAACAGCCTATTCAAGTGAAAAGGCAGTACTTGATGGAACGGGACTTGATCCAAAAGAAATTGGAGACGGTATGCATGCGATGATTAATATTTCTGATAAAAGTTTTATTAAGATCGTAGGACTTGAGATAAAAAACTATACGACAACAGTGCAAGAATCATGTATTTCAGGTATTAATGTAGACGGAGCTTGTCAAAATATCGAGATTAGAAACAACTATGTGCATAGTATCAAAAACCTTGCAGAGGTTGATGACGACTTAAATGGAAGAGATGCACATGGAATATGTGTTTATGGAACAGGAACTAAAGCAATATCAGGCCTAGTAATTGATGGAAATACAATTACAGATTGTGTGCTTGGTTCCAGTGAATCCTTAACTGTAAATGGGAATGTAGATGGATTTGCAGTGACTAATAACAAGGTATATAACAACGACAATATAGGAATATGCTTTATTGGATATGAAGAATTTGGACCAACAGAAGCAACAGATAGAGCAAGAAATGGGGTTTGCAGAGGGAATATAGTCTATAACATTGACTCATATGGCAACCCAGCTTATGGTGAGGATAAGAGTGCAGACGGTATTTACTGTGATGGAGCTACAAATATAGTTATCGAGAAAAATATAGTGCACCATGTTAACTTTGGTATAGAGTTAGCAAGTGAACATAAAGGAAAGAGTACAAGTAATATCACAGTACGTGACAATGTTGTATATAACTGCGAAAATGCAGGATTAGCTTTGGGCGGCTATGATAAACAAAGAGGAAATTCAACAGATAATATTATAACTAATAATACATTTTATCAAAATGATACCCGCAAAGTAGGATTCGGCGAGGTATATATCCAGTATGATACAAGAAATAATGTAATAAAAAATAATATCTTTTATGCAAATAGTAATGGTACGTTTATCTATAATGAATATAAAGAAAACACAGGTAATGTTGTTGACTATAACATTTATTATTCAGATGCAGCAAAGTCTGACTGTTATTGGACATGGAAAACTGTTGCATATGAAGGGTTTGAAGACTATAAAAATAAGACAGGAAATGATAAAAATTCATTGTTCGTCAACCCAGGCTTTAAGAATGCACAGGGTAAAGATTTTAGCTTACAATTTACGTCACCTGCTATTAACATAGGTGATCCATCATTTGTATCTAAGCCAGCATCAGACGGAGTAATAGAAACAGATATGGCTGGGAATACCAGGGTTATAGGAACAAGAGTAGATTGCGGTGCATATGAAGTGCAAAATGTTATGGAAGCTAAACCAGTTCCAGTTATAACTAATATTAAAGTTGATGCAGGTAGCCAGCAAGCAACCATCACATGGACAACAGATATTCCATCTAGCACAAAAGTTTCATATGGTCCAGTATTTTATACTGATAACGTAGCAACAGGAGAGAATAATGTAACGAACCATAGTATCACGATAAAAGGACTTGTACCAACAAGAACTTACTACTTTAGAGTTTTTTCAGCAAATGAAGATGGAAAAGAAGCTCAAAGTGATACCAAGACATTTAATACACCAATGATAGCACCTATTGTAATACCACCACCTGTACTAAATGTTCCTGAAATAGCAAAAGTTACTGCAACAGAAGCTACTATTACATGGAAAACAGATACACCTGCTACTTCAGTAGTTGTTTATGGTAAAACAAATACCTATACTGATAAGATGGAAAGTAAAAATTATGTAACAGAACATAAGCTTGATTTAACAGGATTAGAAGCTGGAACAGGATATTATTATAGAATTGAAGCTACAGATAACCTTGGTCAAAAATCCGTTAGTCAAGATTATTCATTTACTACAGACAAACCAGCTCCACCAGTAGTAGAAGACCCAGTGGTAGAAGATCCAGTGGTAGAAGATCCAGTGGTAGAAGATCCAGTAGTAGAAGATCCAGTGGTAGAGGACCCAGTAGTGGAAGACCCAGAAGTACCAACTCCATCTGAAAAGGTAGTTGATGATAAGAGTAGTAGCATTAAATATAGTTCAGGATGGAGAGGATATAAAGACTCTGGAGACTATAAAAAGAGTCATCATCAAACAACAAACAAGGGTTCATCAGCTAAATTTACGTTTACAGGAACTTCCATTTCATGGATTAGTCAAATGGATATGAACTATGGTATTGCAGAGGTATATGTTGATAATGTTTTAGAAGCAACAGTAGATTTGTATGCTCCATCAACAACTTATCAACAAGTTGTATTTAGCAAGTCAGATTTAAAATATGGTAAGCATACGATTAAAATTGTATGTAAAGGACAAAAAAATAAGAAGTCAAGAAATAAATATGTTACGGTTGATGCATTTAACTATTATTAATCATATAAAGTGTATTAAATAACAAATAAGGCACCCTAATATAAGAATAATTTATATAGGGTGCTCTTTTTATCTATGATTATGGTATACTATGAGCAGTATATATTATCAATTGATTAGGAGGCTTCAAATGATAGAAATAGTTTTTGTCATGGTTATAGGCTATTTAGCAGGCTGTTTTCAAACTTCTTATTTTATTGCAAAAACAGTTAAAAAAACAGATATTCGTTCTTTGGGAAATGGCAATGCTGGGGCGTCTAATACAACTGTAGTATTTGGATGGAAATATGGTGTATTAGTAGCTTTAATTGATATTATCAAGCCTGTTTTAGCCATTCTTCTCGTGCATTATTTATGGAGAAATCGTATAGATAGTGAAATGCTAATCTTACTAAAATATATTTGCGGATTTTGTGTTATATTAGGTCATAATTTTCCATTTTTCATGGGGTTTAAAGGAGGAAAAGGCACAGCATCTTTAATCGGCATGTTTATGGCTATAGATATTAAAATAGGTTTTATTGGTTTTTTAGCCATCCTTCTTGTAACTATTTTTTCAGACTATATCGTACTAGGGACTATTGCATTGATAGTATCAGTTTTTATAATGACTATTATTTTAGATTATAATGTGTTTTGCATCATAATCACATTACTGCTAGCAGTTATGAGTATATATAAACACATACCTAATCTTATTAAAATTAAAAATGGAACAGAGACTCGCTTAAGAAATACGTGGGAAAAGGGAAAGGACATAAATATGTAAGCAGTTTATTCAAATACTACCTGGTTTTTTCCTGAGTGCTTAGCCGCATAAAGTCGTTTATCTGCCACTCGGAGAACATTTTTAATATCTTCGCCCTCTGTATAGCTTTCATTAAATATGGCAAGACCTATACTGATTGTGATATGCCCATAAGTACCATTTCCAAAGTCAAAAAGATTTTCTTCTATTTTTTGGCGTATTTTTTCTGAAGCTCTAATAGCACCTAGTTTATCAGTATTGGTAAACATAACAACAAATTCTTCGCCACCATAACGACATAATACATCTCTAGTAAATATAATGCTATTAATAATATTTACTGTTTGTTTTAGCACGGTATCACCAATAAGATGTCCATATGTATCATTAACACGTTTAAAGTTATCAATATCAATAATTGCTACTGAAAAATTCTTGCAACTATCAGTTTGATTGAGATGCTTGTTTTGGTTAGTAATTCTACTTGCTTCTATAGTGTAGTATTCCTCAAAAAAGCGTCTATTATAGATACCAGTAAGGCCATCTGTATCTGCCATGCCTTTAAGTCTGCGATTTAACTCTTCTATTTTCGTATAATGACTTTGAATTTCTTGATTTGCTTGATCAAGTTCCTTGTTTGTTAGCTCAAGTTCAATAATATTTTTCTTTAGTGTTGTAATATTTTTAAATAGCAACACAGTAGCAAGATGCTTATGTTTAGAATAAATAGGTGTTATTTCGATAATAAAATATTTATCAAAATTAGGAAAATGAATGTGTTTTTCAGAAACAACTGGTATATTATTTGAGACTGCTAAATGGATGTCTTCTTTAGTTTGCTCTTTAGCTAACCCAAATGTTTCACAGTAGTCCAAAAAGTTTATACTTTTTGGCGAGATATTTAGCTCAGAAAATAGATCAATAAATGTCTTATTAGAATGGATGAGTAAATAATTTTTACTAAGCACAATAAATCCATCAGAGATATAATCTGCGATCTTCTCAAAGGCAATAGGAACAACATTTAAAAAGTCATAATATGTAATACACATTCCATATAATATAATAGCAAAAGAAAAGCCTAAAGAATTTTGGAACATATTAGAAGGTATTATTTTAAATGTCATAAGTGTGGCATTAATGATAGGGATGATACTTCCTAAACAAATAAGCTGAGCTTGTCTAGAAAACAACCCAAAATTATTAATAGTATATCTAACAAACCACATTAGTCCAACACCTAGAATACTATAAGTATATAGAGCATGGACAATAAAATAAGGTCCATAAGTATTTTCATTTAAGTAAAAGGAAAGGTTTGTTGTCATTAAATGATGAGATTTGTTTGTAAAAGAAATAATAACAGATAGTATAGGGATGATAAAATAGATTAAGTGAAAGAACTTAAATTTTTTTTCAGAATGTGAAAAAAAATAGCCTGTTAAATAAAAGCAAGGTGCAATCAGGCTAATTGGTGATATAATATAGCCAGTAATGTCTGTATTTGGATAAAAAAAGAAAAGATAGGGTGATAAAGTCCATATAAGGACGCAAATTATTGTAGCAATAAACGAAAAGTGAAGGCTGTTCTTCTCTTTAATCATAAATGTCTTATATAAGACATAGAGTGTAAGAATAATAGAAATAATGTTTAAATAATGGCTTAATGTATTATACATAGAATGTCACCTATTTACCAAAATTTACTATAGCTACCTAAAAATATACTTTGATTACTGTTCAATTTTTCTATTATTAGTCTACTATTATTAAGGTGTTTGGTCAAGAAAATAAGTTAGGTATTTAGCTTATTTAAGTACGCTTATCATGGCTTTATATTAATACGTACACCTTATGATGAATAAAAAAGTCTCCATGAAAAACAGGTGAATTAAGATGAAAGATAATAAAAATGTAGTTTATAGAATAATACAAATTATAGTTAAACCACTATTTAAAATAATATATCGACCTAAAATCATTAATAGTGAAAATATACCTCTTACAGGGGGAGCAGTTATTGCAGGCAATCATAAGCATGCTCTTGATCCGATTTTAATAGATGTTTGTACAAACAGAGTCGTCCATACTCTTGCAAAAAAACAATTACACGATGGAATCTTTGGTTTTATACTGCGAGCAGTAGGTTCCATACCAGTTGATTTAAATAGCAAGGAAAATAAACAGGCTCTTGTAAGTGCAATTAACGTGCTTGAAAATAAAGGCCTGGTTAATGTGTCTCCTGAGGCAAAAAGAAATTATACAAACGAGCTTTTGCTGCCCTTTAAATATGGAGCCGTTTCAATGGCACAAAAAACAGGGGTACCCATTATTCCCTATGGGATTTCAGGAGACTATAAACTCTTTTCAAAAAATCTTACAGTCATCTTTGGTGAGCCAATCTATGTGCATGACAAAGATCTTTATCTTGTGAATAAGCAGCTTTACACAAATATCATAGAACTCTTACATAAAATAATGGATAGTACAGAATTTCAAAGTAAAAATATAAAGTCCTTTGATGAGTGGGAGAAATGTAATGAAGTCAATAAAACAACTTAGTTATCCAGATACTTCTTTGTATGACTTTTTAGAAGGGAATGCAAAAAAGTATCTTAAAGCTCATGCACTTAATTATTTTTCAAGGAAAATGAGTTATGAAGAGCTATTAGACAACATAGAGCAGTGTGCGAAAGCTTTAAAAGCAATAGGCGTTAAAGAAAAGGAAACGGTTTCTATTTGCTTGCCTAACATGCCACAGGCTGTGATAGCATTCTATGCCATCAATAAGATTGGTGCGATAGCCAACATGATCCATCCACTTTCAGCTGAGAATGAAATAGTATATTATCTTAATATTTCTAAGAGCCATTATATCATTGCAATTGATCTTGTTAAAAGCAAAATAGATCGAATTTCAGACAAAATAGGTCTTACACATACTATATTTGTTTCGGTAAAAGATTTTATGCCTCTTCCACTTAAGCTTGCGTATGCTTTGATAAATAGACCCAAAAAAGAAGATAAAAAAAACATTAAAAAGAATGAGCTCAATTGGAAAGCGTTGATGGTTTTATCAAAGGGATATATAGGAGAAACAAATACACATGGTTTAGAAAATGATGAAGCAGTTATTCTATATAGCGGTGGAACAACAGGCAAACCGAAAGGTATTGTATTAACAAACCTAAATTTCAATGCACTTGCTCTGCAGAGTATAGAGGCATGTGGCAATTTAAAACTAAGTGACAAGGTGCTTTCCGTTATGCCAATATTCCATGGCTTTGGCTTAGGTGTATGTATCCATACAGTATTAAATTTTGGTGGAGAGGCAATTATTCTACCTAAGTTTAAAGCCACAGAGTTTTATAAGCTACTGCTAAAATATAAGCCTCATGTTATTGCAGGTGTTCCTGCTATTTATGAAACCTTACTACAAGAGAGAAGGCTAAAACACAAAAATCTATCCTTCATCAAATGCATCATTTCAGGTGGAGACTCCTTATCCACTCATTCTAAGAAAAAACTAGATCAATTTTTTTTAGAGCACAATGCTAAGGTGACAGTGCGTGAAGGGTATGGGCTTACAGAATGTGTAACAGGCAGTTGTCTTATGCCTGAAAATAGTGAAAAAGTTGGGAGTGTGGGGTTGCCTTATCCAGACACGTACTATAAGATTGCAGATCCAAATACTCATGAAGAGCTTGCTTGTTATGAAGTAGGGGAAATTATCCTGAGAGGACCTACAGTTATGAAGGGATATCTTAAGGAGCCAGAAGAAACAGCTCTAGTGCTTAAAAAGCATGGGGATGCTCATGTTTGGCTTCATACAGGAGATTTGGGATATAAAGATGAAGCGGGCTTTATTTATTTTAAGCAACGGCTAAAAAGAGTGATTGTATCATGTGGGTACAATATCTATCCTCAGAATATAGAAAATATAATAGATGCACATAGCAGTGTGCTTATGTCAGCTGTAGTGGGGGTACATGATGAGATAAAAGGGCAAGTTGTAAAAGCTTTTGTAGTATTAAAAGATTCTGCCAAGCCTTCAGAGCAACTAAGAAATGAGTTATATGCTCTTTGCGAGAAAAATATAGCAAAGTATGCACTACCGAGGCAAATAGAATTTATTGATGCACTTCCTAGAACCCTTGTAGGAAAAATTTCTTATAATCAACTAATAAGAGGTAATCAAAATGAACAATAAGAAGAAATTTCTCTTAGTACATCCTGAAATTTCACGAACTAAATATAACTTTGCTGGTGTTATAGATAACGAACCCTTAGAGCTTGAGTATATTTCTGCTATGCTTAAGGAATATGGATATTTAGTAGAAATATGGGATGGGCAGGTAGAAAAAACAAGCTTAAAGCAGAAATTAAAAGAATACATGCCTCACTATCTTTATGTTTGTGGAAGAACAAGACAAGAGAACTTCATGAAAGAATACTGTCAAGAAGCTAAAAAATTATCAAGCAGTATAGTAACAATAGTTGGTGGCATTCATGTACAGTTTAACTATAAGCGGTTTTATACAGACTATGTAGATTATATTTTGACGACCTTTGATATTTTCAAACTTTTGGATATTATACAAGAAAAAACACTTTCAGCTATTGATGGGATTTGTTATAAACAAAATGGTAGCTGGTTAAAAAATAATGATTGTGTATGTGAGATACAAAAGCTTCCACAGCCAGATAGAACTTACTTTTATGAACATACAGACAGATATCGGTACCTTGAACTTCTGCCTTGTGCTCATGTTCGCACATCTTATTCATGTCTTGGTAGCTGCACTTTTTGTTATAGACATCGTCTCAATGGTGGTGTTTATACGTCAAGGGATATCGAAGATGTTGTTCATGAAATAAAGAATATAAACTGCGACAATATATATATTATTGATGACGACTTTCTGGTTGATCCCAAAAGAATCAGACAGTTCACTCGGCTGATTAAGGAAAATAATATTCATAAAAAATATGTATGCTATGGAAGAGCAGACTTTATAGTACATAACGAAGAGCTAATAAAAGAGCTTAAAGAGATAGGATTTTACTATATTCTTGTGGGAATTGAAGCAATAGAAGAACAATATCTTAAGAGCTATAATAAAAGATCCCATGTAGACGATAATGCTTTGGCAATAAAGATACTTAATGAAGCTGGGATTAACATGATGGGGATGTTTATTGTGGACTTAAGCTACGCAGTAAGGGATTTTAGAAATCTTTATAGGTGGATAAAAAAGCATCAGCTTAAGCATACTGCAATTTCACTCTTTACTCCTGAACTTTCTTCAGATCTGTATGAAAGCTATAAGGATAGAATAATATCCGACAACCCTGAACATTGGGACTATCTGCACCTGGTAGCAAAGCCAGAAAAACTTAGTATTCAAGCATATTATTTTCACTATCATATTTTGCTAATTAAGCTATTTTTACGAGGCAAACGTCAAGGAATTTATGACTTTATGGATTATGGTTATTATATAAAATCGATGATAAAAAATATATTTCGATTTGGGGGTGAACTATGAGTGAATATAATAAAAGCCCTATAAAGAAAGTTATACCAAGCAAGCTTGAAACAGGATTTCAACAGTTTTTGTATAAGCATGTAGGTAAACATATACCTAAAGATATGACGCCCAATCAGATGACATTTATTGGTGTGATGGGGGGCGTACTTGCAGTGGTCTCTACATTGCTCACAAATAGCTCATCTTTTTTCTTTATTGGCACGATTATTGGTCTTTTTATTCATTTGATCGCAGATGATTTAGATGGTTATATTGCTCGAAGTCGTAATATGGCATCCAATGCAGGAGCTTATTTTGACTTAATCACAGATATTCTGTTTTTTACATTTTTAATGCTGGCATTTGGCTACACACCTTATGTAAGTTTAGAAATTATAGCTTTAGCTGTGCCTGCATATGGCATTATTAATGTAACAGCAATGAACTATATTATTTATTGCAATGAGTTTATATTTCCTAGAGTAGGACCTATTGAGGCACATATAGGATCTGCTTTAGTGGCACTTTGTGGTATGATTTTTAGATCAAGAACACTATTTGGTGTCATGAATTTAAATATAAAAGTCTCAGATATTATAATAATAATTATACTTATTCCTACATATTATGAAATGATACGCTTGCAGATACAGCTGTTTTGCAGGCTGAAAAAAAGGGAGCATAAATGATAAAAGATGTTTATATTGTACTAATTAAAGCACATACAGGACTGGGTAAAGTAGCAAGGAAAATTACAAAATATGACTATACGCATATAGCCATTAGCCTTGATCATTCACTCACTGAGTTTAAAACTTTTTCACGTAGAAGGCATTATCTTCCTCTTGATGCAGGATTTATGAATGAGTACCGTGATTTTTATGCTTTCGGAAAGCATAAAAAAGTTAAAATTAAGGTATTTAAACTTAGGGTGTCTGACGAGCAGTATAATGATATAGAACAGTTTATAGACCAGTGCGAAAAGGATAGGAAATATATATTTAACATATTTTCTATGATCACAATGCCTATTTTCCATGGATTTCAAATTTATAAGGCACATAATTGTATGTCTTTTACAGCAAGGGTTATTCAGTTAACAGGGCAAATCCCTTTTGAGAAGCCTTATTATAAATATTCTATCAAAGACTTAGATAACCTTTTGGAATCACATAAAATATTTGAAGGGCATTTACGAAGAAAACCTTCAGATGGCTATGAAAAGTACATGAAACGCCCAAATGCTTTAGAGGGCCTTGCTATGAGTACAAGACTAATTATTATATTGGTTAAGAGATTAATGTTTGATAAGAATAGCGATACAGAGATATAAGCTGATTTTAAGGGGGAACAGTGCGTGAAAGTGAACATGTTATATCCATCAGATTACTTCGATATAAAGAGACCTGATCCATGTTATGAGAATGAATATAAAACCATATGTAACATTCCAGAATTTGATATTATTTTCTATCAATACGATACATTCATGTTAAGCGGAGAATTAATAACCTATCCCAAGACTTTATCACGTGGACTTTGCATTTATCGTGGATGGATGCTAAAACCAAAAAAGTATAAGGAATTATATGAAAAACTTCACAATCATCATGTCATACTCATTAATACACCTGAGGAATATGAAAAATGCCACCTGTTTCCAAATGTTTATGAGGATATAAAAAGCTATACCCCAAAAACCATATGGTATGAGGAAGATCAAGAAATAGACTGGGACGTAGTTAATGATGCATTTAAAAAGTTTATGATAAAAGATTATGTTAAATCAGTTAAGGGAACTGATTTTCCAAAATATTTCATGACGCCAGTTAATCAAGAAAAAATGAAAGGTTATATTGACCAGTTCATTCAGCTAAGAGGGCCACTTTTTACTAGGGGCATTGTCATTAAAGAATTTGTAGGCCTAAAAAGATACTCAGGCATATCAAATGAGTATAGAGCGTTTTATATGAATGGACAAGTGGTAACAGTTAGTAAAAACGCTAATCAGTCAGATGGTTGCCTTTATGTTCCAATGGAATTTGTTGAGAAGTTTAGAGGATTAAAGAGCCACTTCTATACAGTAGATTTTGCTGAGTTAGAGGATAGCAAGTGGATTGTGATTGAAGTTGGAGATGGTCAGGTATCAGGGTTATCACCTGACCAGTATATATTTAAATTTTATGATGAACTTCGAGCCATTCTAGCTTCAAGTTAACATAGCTTTATAGATGCCTTGGAATGTGATCCCAAAGTTCCATTCGCGTTTTATAAGTAGTCAGTGCACGGACTACATTATTATTTGGATTTGAAAATACAGTAAAAATATCTTCCTCACCAAAAACTTCACGTATCGGAAATGCAAGCTTTTCTTGATCTAAAGAAAACTGAGCATCAATCCCATTATTATTTCCTCTTGCATCAAGGCGAATCCACTTATTGACCTTATCAACATACACCCCATTGAGTCCATGAAGGACAAGATATGGGGACTTTTCGTCATCTAAAATAAGTCTTTGATAACAAAATCCAGTAGGGATTTTGTTTGCACGTAAAAGAGCAGCTAACAAATGGGATTTTGCAAAACAGATGCCATGTTTTTCTTTTAACACCTCAGATGCTTTCAAGGTGATAGATTGAGCCTGAATATCTGCAGAATGTGCTATTTCATCACGCACATAATGGTAGGCTTTCTTAATATAGTCCATTTGACTAGAGCATTCAGTTTTAAGTTTTTCTGAAAGCAACTGTATGCTCCTTTCATTGTAATCAATAATCGATGTTGCATTTAGATAATCATCAATCTTATTAGATTCTAAGATTAAGTTCATAAAAAGTACTCCTTTCTCCAATAAATATATAATAATTATACATGATATGAATAAATATTCAATAAATTTCTTTATAAGAAATAAAATTATTATTTATATTGACTTGGGGATAACACCATAGTTTATAGTGAAGGCAAGATAACAGGTGCTAGGAGGATTTTATATGAACACCTACAGTAATTATGATCATAATCAACTACAAAAAGTGTTTATATAACAGACACTCTTGATAGTATATTTCCTTATTAATTATAAATTTTATAGATAGATCCACTTTATTAACCATTTTCCAAACTCCTTCATATCATGTAGTAGTGTGAATTGAAGGAGTGATTTTATTTATGAGATTTTATAATAGAAGATATATGCAGATTCAAAAAGAAGATAAAGTGGACAGTTCTATTTGTCCATTTTGTAATCATATGCTTCATGATCATGTAGCATTACAAGATGATGAAGATAAAGAAAAAGTACCGCAAGAAGATGAAATGCGTCAAAGTCTACAAGACATTAATAGAATCATGGCACTTATTGAACAAAGACTAAATAGTTATTATGTAGAACTTGAAAGGTATGGCATACAAAGGTTTATCATTCGTTCTATCTTTAGAAACATAGTGGTTTTTACATTAAGAGAAGGAACTAAATATACAGGGGATATGCAGCAAACATTAAATGAAATGATTAATGATTATAGACGAGCGAATCCTATCATTATTGCAACCCTTAGAGGATATGGCGTGCCCAATAATCGAATCAATCAAATGATCCTTGCTATCATGCGTCTCACTTTGGAAAATATGGATGGAATAGATAATGGAGAGGAGAATGAACCTGGACCACAGCCAATGAATTGGAGTAATTGGGAAGATCTGGGAGGCATACTAACATCTAGTCCTGCTGTATCTTCATGGCAAGCTAATCGATTAGATGTCTTTGGAAGAGGTCAAAATAATGCTCTGTGGCATAAATGGTGGGACGGCACAGGATGGAGTGAGTGGGAAGACTTAGGCGGCGTATTAACATCAAATCCAGGAGCTGTATCATGGGGACCTAATCGAATTGATGTGTTTGGAAGAGGTCAAAATAATGCTTTGTGGCATAAATGGTGGGATGGCTCAAGGTGGAGTGAGTGGGAAGACTTAGGGGGTATATTAACTTCAGGACCAGCAGCAGCTTCATGGGGAGCTAACCGAATAGATGTGTTTGGAAGAGGTCAAAATAATGCCTTGTGGCACAAATGGTGGGACGGCATAAGATGGAGCGAATGGGAAGATTTAGGCGGGGTATTAACATCAGATCCAGCAGCTGTATCATGGGGGGCTAACCGAATAGATGTGTTTGGAAGAGGTCAAAACAATAGCTTATGGCACAAATGGTGGGATGGTACAAGGTGGAGTGAATGGGAAGATCTGGGGCAAGAAGCAATTAGTTCAGGACCAGCAGCTGCTTCAACAGCAGCAAATCGACTTGAAGTGTTCGCAAGAGGCAGAAACAATGATCTTTTATTTAAAACTTGGAATGGAAGTAGATGGAGCGAGTGGGAATCCCTTGGAGGCGTACTCACTTCAGATCCAGCAGCAGTATCATGGGGAAACAACCGCCTTGATGTCTTTGCAAGAGGTCAAAATAGTCATTTGTGGCATATTTGGAGAACCTAAAAGACAAATTATTTTATTGAAATAAATTCTCATATAGTGTAATATTACACTATATGAGAATTTATTTTTAAAAGAATAAGTTTTGTATATTAAAGTTATAAGTGGAGGTAAAATATGCTGAAAGATAATCAGGTCTATGAGAAGAAAAGAAGTATTTTTATGATTGTTAGCGTGGTACTTATTAGCTGCGGCGTAATGGCTGTTAATGATGCTGTTATAAGTCCTAATTATGTTGTTAAATGTGTGCTCAAATTAGCATTATTTACAACCTTGCCACTCATATACTTTCAATATAGTAAAGATAGTTCTTTTAGGGATTTATTTAAAGGATCTAGGAAAAGTATGGGGGTTTCCCTTTTGATGGGTATTGGGGTCTACACTTTTATTATGGCATCCTATTTTTTGCTTAGACCCTATTTTGATCTTGGCAATGTGATCATATACCTTGAAAATGGCATAGGGGTAAATAAAGATAGTTTTATTATTACAGCTCTTTACATATCTTTTATCAATTCATTTTTGGAAGAGTGGTTTTTTCGTGGATTTGCATTTATTACATTAAAGAAAATAGCGAATCGAAAGGTAGCCTATTTATTCAGTGCTTGTTTGTTCTCTGCATATCATATTGCAATGATGACGAGCTGGTCTTCTGTAACTTTACTATTACTTCTTGTAGTTAGTTTATTTTTTTCTGGCCTGTTATTTAATTATCTTAATGAAAAAAATGGGCATATCTATGTTTCTTGGATGGTTCATATGTTTGCAAATTTTGCAATTAATACAGTTGGATGTATCTTGTTTGGCATTATAGATCTGACATAAAATAGATTCTATATTATTTAGATAAATTTACACATTTTGAATAAAGTGATATTATTGAGTGGAAGTATATCCATGAATATTAAAGAACAAATACATAGGAGGAAAATAAATGTTTGATACTGAATTTTGCAATGTATCTTATAATGAAAAAGATCACGTCGTTATTGTTAGATGGAAACAGTTTTGCTGTAAAGATGATTATAGAAATCCTGTAAACTATGCCCTATCTTTATTACAAGAAAATGTAGGGAGCAATCTTGTTGTGGATGCACGTAATGGCTTTGAAGATGAGAAGGAAGATGTTGTGTGGGCATTTAATGAGTTCATTCCAAATATGGCAAAAACAGCGTGTAAGAACGTGGTGTTCATCATGAATGAAGTTAATGAAATAGAAGAGGAAATGGACATGTGGACGAGAGAATTTATGAAATACTTTAAGGTTATAAGAGTAGAGTCATATGAAGAAGCCGTAGCTTTACTTAATTAAAAGGTTGATACAATGCTAATAAGCTAAATATAAAAAGACTGGTATGAGAAGGTTATAGTGAACTTCTTATAGCAGTCTTTTTATATAAAAGCATTAGTAATTCTATTGAATAGAGAATCAAGGATTTATGGTGAAAGAGATACCATTATTTTCTATTACCTTTTGATACCAATAGCCAGAATCTTTTATAATACGTTTTTGTGTTCTATAATCCACATAAACAAGTCCGAAACGCATGGCGTACCCTTTTGCCCATTCAAAATTATCCATAAAGGACCAATGCATATAGCCTAAAATAGGAATGCCTTCAGTAGCTGCTTGCTCTAAAGAAGAAATGTATTTGGTTAAAAAGTCAATTCTGTATGGATCATGGACTTTTCCATCACAGTAAATAAGATCCGGTCCTGCCATGCCATTTTCTGTAATTAGGATAGGGAGGTGATATCTCTCATAAATAAATTTACAAGACCAGTATAGGACACCTGGAGTTATAGGCCAGCCTATGTCTGTCTTTGGAGCACCTTGGTAAGTATAATCATAAAGATAGTTAATAGGGCTAAAAGCCTCTTGGCTATGATAGATATTTGCTCCATAAAAATCAATAGGCTGACTAATAATTTCCATGTCACCATCCTCTATTGTAGGCATATTTTCTTTAAAGAGCTTAAATGCTTTATCAGGGTATTTGCCAAATAGAATAGGATCAGCCCAGTAGCTGTTACTAAATAAAAAGTCATCTTCATCAAAATCAAAGCTAGCTTCTCTAGCCTCCTCGATATGTTCTTTACTATGAGTAATAGGCATCGTGCAAGGTGCTGTTGGTGCAAAACCAATAATAGAGGTTTTCTTAGCATAGCACCGAATGGTTTGCACGGATTTGCCATGAGCAAGCAAAATATTGTGTGCCATTTGTGTAAGCTCAGAAGTAGGAAGCTGCATAAAAGGAGCATGCACACCTCTTTGATAGCCTAAGCCTAAAAAAACCTGTGGTTCATTAAAGGTCATCCAGTATTGAACACGGTCTGATAAAGCGTCTACAACTACCTTAGTGTAATACGCAAACCAATCTGAGCTTTCTCTGTTTAGCCAACCACCTTTTCTGTGTAGTTCATTTGGGAAGTTCCAATGATATAAAGTGACTAAAGGCTCAATTCCATTTAAGAGCAGTTCGTCCACTAAATCCGAATAAAACTTTAATCCCTTTTCATTTACCTTTCCTGTGCCATCTGGTAAAATACGCACCCAGCTAATAGCAAAGCGATAGTTTTTAACCCCTATCTCTTTCATAAGCTTAATATCTTCTTTGAATCTGTGGTAATGATCACAGGCAATATCACCATTTTCATTGTTATCCACTTTATCAGGAAGCCTTGTGTAGACATCCCAAATACCTAATCCTTTACCATCTTCGTTGTAAGCCCCTTCAATTTGATAGTCAGCAGTTGCAACGCCCCATAGAAAGTCCTTTGAAAAGCCCATGATGAGATCCCTCCATCTTTAGTATTTATATTTTAAAATTCTGATATTATCACTATTGTATCTTGCCTAAGCAATGAATACAATGTTCTTTTGAAAAAAGTAAGAAAGAATGTGATTCAAAAGTGAAAATGTCCTCACGTACCACAAATGAAAATGTCCTTTTATGCCGAGAAAACTTGTTGATAATGAGTGAGCCATTAGGTATGCTGTTATGCCATATGGCTGTACTTACAAG
>JAEYPM010000081.1 GCA_023410675.1 Bacillota bacterium
CTTGTAAGTACAGCCATATGGCATAACAGCATACCTAATGGCTCACTCATTATCAACAAGTTTTCTCGGCATAAAAGGACATTTTCATTTGTGGTACGTGAGGACATTTTCACTTTTGAATCACATCATTTAATAATGATTCAATATAAATATTGACATTTGTAGGATAATGCAATAAAATACATACAATAAATCAAAATAATATAAACCAATAGTGATAATATGGCATTGATAAGGAGGAGTACATACGCACCTAAAGCAAAGAGAGAAGATGGTTGGTGTAAATCTTCGTGAGGGAAGTATGGAAGTAGCCTTTGAGCTGTGAGCTGAACAGACATATTCTTAGTAGGACTCAACGGAAATTTCCACCGTTAAAAGGAAAGCAGTATCGGATAAAAGTAGTTTGTCCCGTACTGACAGAGAGCAGATAGTCTTATCTGAATTTAGGTGGTACCACGGATATATAGTTCGCCCTAAGCAAATTTAAAAGCTTAAGGCGAATTTTTTATTTGCCAAAAACTTAAGTATTTTAATTACAAGCATTTAAGAATTATATTTACAAAATTTATTAATATTTTAGGAGGTAATACCATGAATAAATATGACTTCAAACAAGTAGAAAAGAAAATGCAAGACTTTTGGCAAGAAAATGGAATATATCGTTTTGATGAGCATAATGAAAACAAAATCTATTCTATTGATACACCGCCACCTACAGTTAGTGGAAGTTTGCACATTGGACACATTTTCTCTTATACACAAGCAGAGATGATTGCAAGATTTAAACGGATGCAAGGCTATAATGTATTTTATCCCTTTGGTTTTGATGACAACGGCTTGCCAACAGAAAGGCTTGTTGAAAAAGAAGAAGGGATTATTGCAAAAAATCTTCTAAGAAGTGAATTTATTAAAAGATGTACACAAACTTCTATTAAATATGAGACAGAGTTTAAAGAGATGTGGCAGTCTTTAGGCTTTTCGGTTGATTGGTCCCTTCAGTATGAGACAATTAATCCTATGACTATGCGTTTATCACAAAAGTCGTTTATTAAACTTCTAAAAGAGGGAAAAGCATATATGAAAGAGTCACCTGTTTTGTGGTGCAGTACCTGTCAAACCTCAATTGCTCAAGCAGAACTCGAAACTATTGAAAAAGATACTACTTTTAATACGATTATATTTAAGGTAGATGAAGAAGAATTGCTAGTTGCAACCACAAGACCTGAGCTGCTCTATGGCTGTGTATGTCTATTTATTAATCCAAAGGATGATAGATATAAAAAATACATTGGAAAAAATGCAGTAGTTCCTTTATATGACTATGAAATACCAATATTAGCAGATGAAAAAGTTGATATGGATAAGGGAACAGGTATCGTTATGTGTGCAACCTTTGGTGATAGTACAGATGTAGAATGGTATGAGTCACACAAGCTGCCTTATCGAAAAGTTATTTTGCCTGATGGAACAATAGATGAAAGTATACCATTCATTGGAGGATTAAAGGTATTAGAAGCAAGAAAACAGATTATTGATTTACTTTTAGATAGGGGCTTACTTGTAGCGTCAAATAGTATTTCACATACAGTTGCTGTGCATGAACGCTGTCAAAAAGAAATTGAGATTTTACCATCAAAACAGTGGTATATTGATATTCTTTCAAATAAGGAGCTGTTTTTAAAAGCAGCAGATGAAATCAATTGGTATCCAGAGTATATGAAAAGTCGGTATATATCATGGGTTAAAAATCTTAAGTGGGATTGGTGCATCTCTAGGCAACGTTACTTTGGCGTTCCTTTCCCAGTGTGGTATTGCAAAAATTGTGGTAAGGCGATAGTGGCAGATGAAAATAAGCTTCCTATAAATCCTATGGAGACAATGCCAAGTGAGCCTTGTTCTTGTGGGTCATTAGAATTTATCCCTGAAGATGCTGTTTTTGATACATGGGCTACCTCATCCATCACGCCACTAATCAATGCCAGGTGGGAAGAAGAAAATGATATTTCAAATAAGATATTGCCAATGAGTTTAAGAACCCAAGCTCATGAAATTATACGTACGTGGGCATTTTATACCATAGTAAAAAGCCTGTATCATACAGGGAAGATTCCATGGAAGGATATTATGATTAGTGGATTTGTTCTTGCAAAAAAAGGTGAAAAAATAAGCAAATCAAAGAATAATGCAAACCTATCACCAAAATTTATTATAGATAATCACTCTGCAGATGTTATCAGATATTGGGCAGCTAACTCTAAGCTTGGAACAGATACATTTTTTTCTATTGATGAATTAGGTATTGCCAAAAGATTTATAACAAAACTGTGGAATGCATCTAAGTTTGCAGTAGCTCATTTACAGGATAGTAACCTAGATTTAGAGGTAGAGTTACTTCCAGTAGATCGGTGGATTATTGATAGATGTAAAAAGACCACTAGTGATATGACAAAGCTTCTTAATGAGTATGAGATAGGATCAGCCAGACATGAGATTGACGACTTTTTTTGGAAGGACTTTTGTGATTATTATCTTGAAATTGTTAAAGATCGTTTATATAAACCTGAGATACATGGTTATAAGGAAAGGCAATCTGCTCAGTATGCCCTCCATCACTGTATGCTAAGTATACTTAAGCTATATGCTATTTATGTTCCTCATATCACAGAATATATTTATCAAGGATTTTTTAGACAACATGAAAACTGTATTTCATTACACAAAATGCAGTGGGAAGGAGATCAATCCATTGATAATGAAAGTATTGTTTTTGGAGAAAAGTTAAAAGAAATCATTATGCAGGCAAGAAAATACAAGTCTGAAAATGGGTTATCAATGAAAACAGATATTGAAGAGATAACAATTACCACAGAGCACAAGTTCATAGAATGGTTTAAGCTAACTAATAATGATATAAAGGCATGTTGTCATGCAAAAGAAGTAAAAATAGTTCCTTTATTGCATCACGACAATAATTAAACATTACAGCATTTACAAGATTATTCCTATTTGTTATAATAAAATCAAACATATGTTCGATAGAATCGGGATCAGGTGAGATATGAGCGACAGAATTATTTTTCATATTGATGTAAATTCAGCTTTTTTAAGCTGGGAAGCGGCGTATAGGGTTAAGGTTCTTGGAGAAACAGAAGATTTAAGAGAGATACCCTCAGCGGTTGGAGGAGACATTGAAAAGAGAAAAGGCATTATTCTTGCCAAGTCAATTCCTGCTAAAAAGTATCATATACAAACAGGAGAACCCGTAATAGCAGCTCTAGAAAAGTGTCCTAATTTAAAACTAGTAAAGCCTAATTTCAATCTATATACAAGCTGCTCAAAAGCATTTATGCAAATTCTAGAGGAATACACGCCTATAGTGGAACAGTACTCAATAGATGAGGCTTATATGGATATGACCGGAACTACAAGATTGTATGGCTCACCAGTAGCTGTGGCACATGTTATTAAAGACCGAATATACAAAGAGCTAGGCTTTACTGTAAATGTTGGCATTTCATCAAACAAGCTCCTTGCTAAGATGGCTGGTGATTTTAAAAAACCTAATCTTGTGCATACTCTTTTTCCAAATGAAGTTGAAGCAAAAATGTGGCCACTACCTGTGGGTGATTTATTTTTTGTTGGAAGAAGAACTGAGAAAAAGCTTAAGTTACTGGGCATTCAGACAATAGGGCAGCTTGCAAAAACCGATCTTGCATTATTAAAGGCACACTTCAAAAAACACGGAGAAATAATCTATCAGTATGCAAATGGGATAGGGGAGGTAGAATTTTCTACTGAAAAGCAACCGAATAAAGGCTATGGAAATTCAACAACAATCCCATATGATGTAAGTACAGCAGATGCAGCAAAACTCGTTCTATTGTCTTTATGTGAGACAGTATGTACAAGGCTAAGAGCTGATCATGTAAAGGCAGGGTGTATTTCAGTAAGTATTGTAAACAACGAATTTGAACATGTATCCCATCAGAAAATCTTTGCTTCAGCAACGAATGTTACACAAGAGGTTTATGAGCGAGCTTGCTGTGTATTCGAGGAACTATGGGATCATGTAACGCCTATTAGACATTTAGGTGTTCACACGAGCAAACTTACAGAGAGCAATGCGTATCAGTATAATATATTTGATATGTATAAATATGATAAACATAAGAAGTTAGATGCAGCTGTTGATAGCATAAGAAATAAATATGGGTCAGATGCTATCCTAAGAGCACCTTTTCTCACCTCAAATATAGATCATATGAGCGGGGGATCATCTAAGGAACGAAAAACGGGTATTATAACATTTAAATAGGTAAATATATCTTTATAGAGACCTTGCTTTTGGTGGTCACATCATTATTTCGTTGAAAAAGAATAATAGATAAGCTATAATAATGTGTGAATAGCAAAAAAATTTTTACTAATTGTGAGTAAAGGGGAATAAATATGTTAAAAAGTATTAAAAAAATAAGAAAATTAGCGATCTATTTATTTGTCCTAATAGCATTTACTTCTTTAACTTCATGTAATAATAAAAGCCTAAATGCTTCAGCAAATAATATGCACATAAATAGTAATAAGAGACAAGTTTTTAAGTGGGGTACATCCAAGAAAGAAGTAATAAAGAATAAAAGCAATAAAAACTGCATAAAAGAGAAGCATTCCTTATTATATGAAAATGAAGTTTTACCATATATTAAGGGGGTTTCAGGTTATTTGTGTGAAATACTGTATCAATTTGAAAAAGATAAATTGATAGGTGAAATGTATTTTATGACAGCATAAAAAGATAGTGTAGATTTCATTAATGATTATAATGCAATTAAAGAAGCCCTTTCCCAGCAATATGGAGAACCCTACGAAGAGAAAGAAAATTGGAAAGAGAGTTCAGATAAAGAAAGTGGGTTATCACTTGAAGATACAATTTTAGAAGGAAAAATGAATCTAGGATCAGGTTGGTTAGTAGATGATGATACAGTCGCTAAACTTAATTTAAGCTGTGTTAATGATACACTATTTTTTACAATTGGATATAAACCTATGGCACAAAAATGAGAACTAAGATTAACCAATAAGTATAAAATTCCCATACTATAAGACAAACTATAAAATGTGAATTTTATAGTGATAACAATAAAAGATGTTAATACCAAGTCACTTATATGTTTAAAATAACATAAGAGTGGCTTTTCATATTCTAATTATTCGTTATGCTAAGTATAGAATTTGCATTTTGAATATTATAAGTTATGCCCCGTGAATTCACTACATACTATTTTAGTTAAGTATAGTGTATAATATGAATTAGAATGTGATAAAAACTAAGTAGTCATGATGAGGAGTATGGATATGAATAATTATCTTACTGAGGAAGCTATTAAGATGTTAAAGGAAGAGATTGAGCATAGAAAAGTTGTGGTCAGAAAGCAAATCAATGAAGATTTAAAAGAAGCAAGAGCACATGGTGACCTTAGTGAAAATTATGAATACAAAGCAGCAAAAAGAGAAAGAGGTAGAAATGAAGGAAGAATCAGATACCTAGAACGTATGATTAAATCAGCAAAGATTATTACAGATGATGCTGCTATAGATGAGGTGGGTCTTAATAAAGAAGTAACGATACGGTTTATTGAAGATGACTTTAAAGAGATATATACTATGGTAACAACTGTAGAAACAGATGCTTTAAACCGAAAGATTAGTATAGAATCCCCTTTAGGTAAGGCTATCTTTAAAAAGAAGGTTGGGGATCGGTGCAAGATTAGTTCACCAGATGGTGATTATTGGGTTGAAATTGAAGACATAAAAGGAAGTGTTAATTAGTGAACGCTCCTTTATACAATGCACTCATCCATTATGCCAAAACTAAAGAAACCTTTCATATGCCAGGGCATAAGCTTGGGAAAGCTAAACTATTACAAGATATAGAACCTTTGAAAATAGATAATACAGAAGTTATGGGACTTGATGGTCTCTACCAAGCACATGGCGTTATAGAAGAAGCCATGCAGTTAATGGCAGGCTTTTACAAAGCACAGGATACATTTTTTCTTACAAATGGGGCAACTGCAGGAATTCTAGCAAGTATTCTAGGTACTGTGAAAGAAGGAGAGAAGATCATCGTTTCAAGAAACTGCCATCATAGCATGTGGCATGCTTTGGTATTATCAGGGGGCGTGCCTATTTATGTAAAGCCTAAACTTCTAAAGCATCAGTATATAGAAGAAGGTACAATTGTTGGGGCAGTGAGAAAAGAAGATATAATAGCGGCTTTAGAGAAACATCCAGATGCAAAGGCTGTTATGATAGTGAGTCCTACTTATGAAGGGATTATTTCAGATATTAAGGCGATTGCTGAAGAAGTGCATAAAACAGGGAAAATATTCATTGTAGATGAAGCACATGGGGCACATTTTTGCTTAGACGGATTTCCAAAAAGCAGCATAGAATTAGGAGCAGATATTGTGATTAATAGTATGCATAAAACTTTGCCAGCACCAACTCAAAGTGCACTGCTTCATATCGGATCAGATAGAGTAGATAAGGCAAGTGTATTAAGTGCCCTAGAAATGATTCAGACAAGCAGTCCTTCCTATATGATGATGGGTATTATGGATTATGTGCGTAGCTACATAGAACAAAATCAGCAGATAATAAAAAATGATTATACAGAGCCGTTATTAAACTTAAGAGAAGAACTAAAGGAGCTAAAAAAAATAAAACTAATAGATAATCAATCAAAACAATTTTATGATATGAGTAAGATCGTTTTATCTACGTTAGAAACATCTATTACAGGGTATGAACTCGCAGAAAGGTTAAATAGAGATTATGGTATAGGCATAGAGGTAGCCTTTAGTAAGCACATTATTCTCATGACCAGCTTTTCAGATACATCAGAGGTTTTTGAAAAACTTAGAAAGGCTCTTTTTGAAATAGATGAAGAAATAAATGAAAATCATAGCAAAACAATACTTAAAGGATATATAGATGATTCATACATGAGTATTACGCAGGGAATAGCTCCAAGATCCATTTATTATGCAAAAAAAGAATGGATGCGTTTAGATTTAAGTTTAGGAAAAGCCATTGCACAGTCTATTATGCTCTATCCACCAGGCATACCTATAGGAGCAATGGGTGAATATATCGATGAGCAAATGATTGAAACAATAAAAAAACTAAGGGACAAACTTATTGGAATAAAACAAGATAAAGATGAGATAAGAGTATATGTATCGGATCTAATGAAGAAAGGAATCTAACATGGCAAAAGGAAAACTAATTGTAATAGAGAGCGGCTCAGATGCCAGCGGAAAAGCAACCCAGACAGAAAAATTATATAATCGATTATTAGAAGAAGGATATAAAGTCCGAACAGTATCTTTTCCAAGCTATGATAAGGAGCATAGTTCACTTGTGAAGATGTATTTAAATGGAGACTTTGGTAAAAAGGCAGAAGATGTAGATTGTTATGTAGCCTCTACGTTTTTTACTGTAGATCGATATGCTTCTTATAAGACACTATGGGGTTCTTTCTATGAAGAAGGGGGCATTATACTTTGTGACCGCTATACAACTTCTAACATGGTGCACCAAGCAGCTAAGCTTACAGAGGGCGAAAAAGATAAGTTCCTAGAGTGGCTGTGGGACTTTGAATTTAACCTTTATAAGCTTCCAAAGCCTGATTTAGTATTATTTTTAAATGTAACGCCAAAGGTAACAGCAAGTCTTATGCAAAATAGGCCAAGTAAAATAGATGGTGGAAGCCAAAAAGATATCCATGAAAGAGATGAAGAATATTTAAGGAAATCTTATGAAAATGCCCTTTATGTTGCCAACAAATACAACTGGACAAAGATTAATTGTGTTCTTAATGAAAAAATGAGAACCATTGATAGTATTCACGAGGAGCTACTTATAAAAGCAAAAGAAATTCTATAAAATGATTAAAAATAATGGGTATAGGACATCCTCATAGTAATGAATGATTTGAGAGGAGTTCTCTATGAGTACATTATTAGCAATCATTGGTATGAGAGCACCATTAGTAGGTGCCATCAGCATAGCTGCTCTTTTTCTCATTATGTCCGTAGCAGCAAATTCTGATAGTGATGAAGAAGACTTATTTGATGAATTATTCAAAGAAAAGAAGTCCAAAAAGTGAAATAAATTGAAATGTAGCTGATTTTACTTTATTATAGAATTAAGTAGAACTGTTATTTGGGAAGGAGGTTTATCATGGGAAATATTCAAATTAACAATATTCAGATGCCTACCTTAAGAGATTTGCCTGAAAAGAGTGACACAAAGGTCGATAAAGGTTTTAGATTTACGCTGTTAAGTCAAATAGAAGAATCACAGCTTCAAGATAAACTTACCCAAATGGTAGAAGAAATAACCACACAAGGTGCTAAGATAGCAGAGCATATGGACATTAAAGACCTAAAAATTTATAGGAGCCTTATCGCGAACTTTATGCAAGAAGTGATCAGCAACTCTCATAAATTTTCTAGAGAAAATTTCTTAGATAGAAGAGGAAGACACCGCGTTTATGGTATTGTAAGATTAGTTAATGAAAAAATTGATGAACTTGCAAAGGAGCTCTTAAACGCAGAAAAAAATCACGTCAGTATTTTAGAAAAAGTTGGAGAAATACAAGGTTTAATTCTAGATATAATTACTTAAATGTTCGTGTATTCACGGACATTTTTGTTTCTCTATAGGGCATTTACATGATTAACGTTGAGCGATGCACAGGAAATGGATATTTTTTGTGTTAACTATAAAAAAAGGAATAGGATAAGATGAAACAATTTGAAGATATAGTAGGACATGATAATATAAAAAGATATTTTAATAAAGCGATAACCCAAAATAAAATGGCTCATAGCTATATATTTGAGGGGCCTTTTGGTGTTGGGAAAAAAATGCTCGCTAGAGCGGTTGCAAAAGTGCTTTTATGTGAAAATAGTAAAGAAGCTGCTGCCTGCAATACATGCAATAGCTGTTATAAGATAGACCAAGGTACACATCCAGACCTGATTTGGATTGAAAAGGACACCAAGGTCATTAAAATAGATAATATTAGAAAAAATTTTATTGAACAAATGAGTATAAAGCCTTATGAGGGGAATTATAAAATTGTAGTTATTCCTGAAGCAGAGATTCTTACGATAGAAGGACAAAATGCTATGCTTAAAATCATTGAAGAGCCCCCTTCTTATGGCATTATTATACTTGTTACAGAAAATAGTCAGGCACTGCTTCCTACCATAAGATCAAGGTGTGTCCAAATTAGTTTTTATCCTCTTTCTAGCGACATATTAAAAGAAAAAATAAAAATAAGTGGGATACCTGAAGACAAAGTAGAAATTTATGCGAGATTTGCACAAGGCAGTATTGGGATGTTTGAACAAATAGCTGAGGATGATCAGTTCTGGGAGCAAAGAAAGCTTAGTATAGATTACTTAAATAGGATTGAAAAGGCAGATTTAGTGCAGCTATATGAGATTGTGGATGAGCTTGTAGATAAAAAAGATGATCTAATAGAAATACTAAACTTTTGGCTTTTATGGTATAGGGATGTAGCAATCCTTAAGTCATCTAAAAAAATAGCAGAAGATGATATTTTATATAATATGGATAGTACAAAACAGTTGTTGGACATGGCTAGCAAATTAACGTATAATAAAGTAAATTATATATTAGAACTAATCAAGCAATCTATTCTAGATATTAGAAGAAATATATATGCATTATTTGTAATAGAGAACCTATTGCTTAAGATGAAGGAGAGAAAAAGATGATAACAGTCATAGGAGTACGTTTTAGACATGCTGGAAAGATCTATTATTTTGATCCAGATAATAAAATATACGAGCAAGGACAGAATGTTATAGTAGAAACAGCTAGAGGTCTTGAATATGGAGAAGTGGTTACTGAAAATAGAGAAGTAGAGGATAGCCAAGTTGTTCAGCCACTTAAAAAGGTAACAAGGCTTGCCACTGAAGAAGATACACAAAAGTATGAGCAGAATAAAGAAAAAGAAAAAGATGCCTTTGCTATTTGTAAAGAGAAGATTATTAAACATGGTCTTGATATGAAGCTAATTGATGTAGAATATACATTTGATAACAACAAAGTCTTATTTTATTTTACATCTTATGAACGTGTGGATTTTAGGGAACTTGTTAAAGAATTAGCCTCTATCTTTAAAACACGTATTGAGCTAAGACAAATAGGCGTAAGGGATGAAACTAAAATGTGTGGTGGCATAGGTATATGTGGCAGAGCCCTTTGCTGTCATAGCTTTTTAGGTGATTTTCAGCCAGTATCCATCAAGATGGCAAAAGAACAAAGCCTTTCATTAAATCCGATTAAAATATCAGGCATATGTGGCAGATTAATGTGCTGCCTTAAGTATGAACAGGATTGTTATGTAGAAATAAGAGGCAGGCTTCCAGAAGTGGGCGATATGGTATTAACACCAGATGGAAAAGGAGAAGTTCTTTCTGTCAATGTACTTAGAGAGCAAGCAAGAGTTTTGGTTAACAAAAAAGATAAAGACGAAAAAGAAGTTCTTGTTTTCCCTTGTGAAGATCTTAAGATTGTAGTAAAAAAGAAAAAGTGTAATCATGATAACAACGTAGAGGAAGAGTATGAAGGATTTGACTTTAGTACGCTCGAATGAGAGAATAGATGACTTAGAACGAAATGGCTATAAGATCATTCAAAATCCCGAAGTTTTTTGCTTCGGGATTGATGCTGTGCTTTTATCCCATTTCGCAAAAGTAAAAGCTCCATCAAGTCAGATATTAGATATAGGAACTGGCACAGGGATTATTCCTATTTTGATGCATGCCATTTATCAAAAAGGCCATTATACAGCTATTGATATCCAAGAAGAGATGGTAGACTTAGCAAGTCGCTCTGTAAAATTAAATAAGATAGAAGAAAGTATTAAGGTATTGTGCCACGATATCAAGGACTACATGAGCCTTTTTAAGCAAAATCAATTTGATCTTATTACCTGTAATCCGCCTTATATGAAAGATACTTGCGGGCTAAAAAATCAACATCCTTCTAAGATGATAGCAAGACATGAAATAGCCTGCACTTTAGAAGACATCATACAAGCTTCAAGTTATCTTTTAAAGGAAAGGTCGAGAATATGTATGATTCATAGACCACACCGCTTAGTTGATATTTTTGATTTAATGAGAAAGTATGCTATAGAACCTAAAAGGATGCAGATGGTTTATCCAAAACTTTGCAAAGAACCCTCTATGGTGCTTGTAGAAGGGGTCAAAAAAGGAA
>JAEYPM010000089.1 GCA_023410675.1 Bacillota bacterium
TTATAGATATGCCTTTGAAAGCATTGAGCAATTAGATGAAATGACCAAGCAATATATTAATTGGTATAACTATGTAAGACCTCATTCAGCTAATAAGTATAGGACACCGATGGAAGTTCGATATGAAACATAAATTCCGAACAAAGTGTTACCAAAAAGGTTGACCAGTACAATTCTTGAATTATTGAAAGCTACTAAAATTATAATGAAATCTTAAAAATATTAGAAATGCTAAAATTATAGTGATATAAAAGAACTGCTAATTAGTCTAGCAGTTCTTTTATATCACTTAGAAAGTATTCCTATATTATTATTTAGCTACGTTTAAGAATTATTGCTGTGCGACAAGGAAGATAAATCGAAATTCCTGTATAGTCCTTATTTAATGAAAGAGAAGAAGAAGGATAACTGATATCATGGGCGATTCTTGAAAAACCGCCAAATCTTTCTTCATCTGTATCCATAACGACTGCATAGCTTGCTGTTTCATGTGTAGGTATTTCAAAGTTCTGGTAAGAACAAGTAGGATGAAAGTTGAATATAAAAATGTTGTCCTTATTTTTATATGCAATAACTTTTTTGTCTTGATCAATCCAAAGTAAGGTTGGTTTTTCTTTACCCATGACATCCGCCTCAAGCATAAATTCAATCATAGCATGGTCAAAATGATTAAGATCAGAATATCTTAAAAGTGGATTATCAGCCAAGTGCCATTGCCTTTTACAATATTTATAACTCCAGTTATTTCCTATTCTTGGAAAGTCGATCCATTCGGGATGACCAAATTCGTTCCCCATAAAGTTTAGATAACCTTCACACCCAAGAGAAATAGTAATGAGACGAATCATTTTATGAAGAGCAATAGCACGGTCAACAATAATATTTTGGTTTTCTTTATTCATATGCCAGTACATCTCTTTATCTGCCATCCAAAAAATAAGTGTTTTATCGCCTACTAAAGCTTGATCATGTGATTCAGTATAGCCTATACGTTTTTCGCTAGGGCGACTTGTTGAAAGTTCATGCCAGAGTTGTTGCATATTCCAATCTTCATCTTTTATTTGCATAGTTTTCACCCAAAAATCTGGCATACCCATTGCGAGTCTGTAGTCAAAACCTATTCCACCATCCTTTATAGGCAGGCACATCCCAGGCATACCACTCATATCTTCAGCGATAGTAACAGCATAAGGTTTAATTTCTTTAATGAGTTCATTGGCGAACTGAAGATAGGTGATCGCTTCTACATCAGTATTTAAACTGAAGTATTTATCATAATGATCAAAAGCAGTGCCTAGACCATGATCATGATAAATCATGGATGTAACGCCATCAAATCTAAAGCCATCAAAGTGATATTCCTCCATCCAAAATTTAATAGATGAAAGAAGAAAATGAATAACTTCATGTTTACCATAGTTGAACAATTTGGAGTCCCATGCACTGTGTGTTCCTTTATCTCCTTCATGGAAAAACTGATAGGATGTTCCATCAAACTCATTAATTCCCTCAGAAAGATTCTTGACTGCATGGGAATGAACAATATCCATTAATACAGCAATGCCCATTTTGTGTGCTTTGTTTATAAGAGATTTTAATTCTGTGGGGGTTCCAAACCAAGAGGAGGCAGCAAAATAGTTTGAAACATGATACCCAAAAGAAGCGTAGTAAGGGTGCTCCATAACTGCCATGATTTGTATAGCCGTGTATCCAAGCTCTTTGACTCTAGGAAGTATGTTTGTTTCAAATTCTTTATAAGTACCAATAGCTTCTTTGTCTTGAGCCATTCCAATGTGTGCTTCGTAGATAAGAAGTGGTTTGCTTGGGGCAATACGAAATTTTTTATCTGTCCATCTAAAGGCTTTTGGAGGAAGCCATATTTGTCCACAAAAATCGTGGGTTTCAGGATCTTGCACAAGCTTTGTGATGTATAAAGGAATACGATCACGGCAGGAGTTTTGGCTGATAACATGAACTTTGACACGTGACTCGTGAGCAAGACTATCTGTTCCTTCAAGATATATTTCCCAAACACCATCATCCCTTTTTTGAAGAGGATGAGAGGTGCGGTTCCAGTCGTTAAAGTCTCCAATTAAAAAAAGAGCATCAGCAGTTGGAGCCCATTCACGATAATACCACCCATCTTCAGTTTGATGGAAGCCAAAAAAATGATGTCCATTTGCAAAATCACTAAAACAAGTGTATTCATTTAGAAGTTTCTTCTTGTTTTCTTGATACAGGTTCATTCGAAGCTGTAAATCTTTTTCATAGGGTTTTAGCCAGGGATCTATGTCTAGGATGTTCAGATTTGTTGTGGTATTTATACTTTTTTTGTCAGTGGCATTCTTTTTCATTGCTTGTCCCCCTTATGGTTATGTTGGTTAGTAACTTATTTGGAAAAAATATAATGAGTATCTTCTAATTAATAAATGTATTCTTATTTATTAATTTTATACCTTCAAGAATGAAATATTCAATATTTAGTGTAATAGTACTCTAAATATTTTGATGTGTCAAATAATGGATTACCCTTCTATTTATTTAAAATTGAAGTGAAACTATGGAACTTATTTGAATTTTATACGTCTATAGTATATGATTGGATTATAAAGGAATTTTATTCTTAATCCCATAAATAATTGTTAGGGGGGAAAATATGAAGAAAATAAGTAAAAAAGTAAGTAAAAAAATAAGTATGTGCATAAGATTCGGCATTATAACAATAGGACTAGTGCTTGGATGCAAAATTGGGTTAGGTAATACACAAGCTATGAGACTTGTTACAGATGAAGTATCCACCAATGAAGGAGAAACTCGATTAAAGAGAATTAGTTCGTATGATGAGTTGATCAAGATTTTCAAGGATAGAGGTATAATTGTAAATGAAGATGCCAGGATACTCAATAATATAGTATATGAGGACGGTATTGCTCAAGCAGCAGCTTTTAAAAGTTCTGAAGATGCTTCAGATTATTCCACAACTAATGTGCAAGTAGATGGTGTGGATGAAGCTGATGTTATGAAAAATGATAGACGTTATATTTATCAGCTAGTCAATCAAAATAAAATTGCAATTATCGATACAAAAGATAAGCTTAAGGTTGTAAGTACTATTACTAATTCACGTGAGATATATTATAAGCAAATGTTATTGGATGGAGATAAGCTTATTGTATTTGGTTTATACGCTTCACATAAAGATGAGATGTTTACTGGAGAATCCAAGGTTGGGGCGTATAAACCAGGGGGATACAAGCCGTTTTCTGTATTACAAATATATGATATTAAAGATAGATCAAATCCAAAACTTATAAGACAAATAGGTATTGAAGGTAACTTACAAACTATAAGAAAAATAAATAATACAGTCTATATGATAACAAATAAGTGGCTATACTCTGTGTATGAAGGGCAATTTGATAAAGAAGATATTATCCCTTGGTATATAGATAGTCTAAAAATAGAAGACACTAAGTCTATGGATATTAATAATATATGGTATGAGCCTTGGACAAACGAGAGCTGCATGACATTTATAACAGCTGTTCAGGTTGATGAGAATAAGCCTATTACAGTTCAAGCTTTACTAGGAGATACTAGTACAATTTATATGAACCAGAATGCATTATATTTGACAAGAGGTGCTGCTACATATTGGGGGATAGCTAATACGTATATTAATAAATTTACTGTAGATAAACAAAATATTTCTTATGCAGCAACAGGAAAGGTAAAAGGCACTTTACTCAATCAGTTTTCTATGGATGAATATAACGGAAATTTTAGAATAGCAGTAACAAATAATATCAATCATTCAAATGCAGTTTATATACTTGATACTAATCTTAAGCAAATAGGCAGCCTTGAAGGTTTAGCACCAGGAGAAAGGATATACAGTGTGCGATTTGATGGTGAAAAAGGATATGTTGTTACATTTAAGCAAGTGGATCCTCTGTTTGTCATTGATCTAAAAGATCCTAAATTGCCAAAAGTATTAGGAGAACTTAAAATACCTGGCTATAGTCAGTATTTACACCCAATAGGAACGAATTTAGTAGTGGGGATAGGAAGAGCTACTTCAGAAATCATTAGAAGAGATGAGCAGGGCAAAGAGGTAGTGACAGGTGTTGTAAACGAGGGAATTAAACTTTCACTATTTGATGTAAAAGATCCAACAAATCCTAAAGAAATCAATAATATTATTTTAGGTATAGCAGGCAGTGATAGTGAAGCTTTATCAAACCATAAGGCAGTTACTGTTCATAGTAAGAGGCAGCTATTAGCTATTCCAATTTATATTCAATATGATGAGCAATCTTCTTTAGAAAACTTTGATGGAGCCTATATATTTGGCGTAGAAAATGGTAAACTTGTTGGAAAAGCAAAGCTAGGAAGAATTGATAATACAGGCAGTATGTATGACACATATTATAGCAGATATAATAAACGTGTATGTTACATAGGCGATAAGTTTTACTTTTTATATAATACCATGAATGGATACAATATTAATGAGTATGAACTAGATACTTACAAAAGAACACAAACAATTACATTAGATTAACTTATCTGAATTAGTTTATTAAGAAGAGAAAGTCAAAAGGGTAAAGAGTGTTAGACCTTTTGACTTTCTTTTTATAAGTTTGATATATCAGCAAATAGGCATGTTATAAAAAAGGAGCCATTTATGGATAAAGATTACTTAGTGGATGAATTAAGGAATGGAATAAGAGGAGTAGATAAAGAGGATAAGCGTTTTTTTAAAGAAAGTGAGAGAAAAAGAATGCTTTATGCTCAAGAGGAAATTAGGTTTTTAATGGATAGAGATTATCCACTACCACCAGTTATTAAACTGGTGAGTGATAGGTATCAATTTAGCTCAAGGCAACGCTTAGCTCTTCAAAGAGCATCTTGTAAAACGCAAAGTGAAAAGCTAAGACAAGATAAGTGCCTTCCACTAGATCACTTAAAAGATGATACAATTTATCTTGATGGATTTAATATTATTATTACACTAGAAACTGCATTGTCAGGTGGGGTGGTTGTAATTGGGCAAGATCAGTGCGTGAGAGACTTAGCAGGCATTAGAGGAAATTATAGGATTATTGATAAGACAATTAAAGCTTTAGAAATACTAAGCAATGCTTTTATAAAGCTAGATGCAAAACAGATTTGTTTTTATTTAGATGGACCTGTGTCAAATTCAGGTAGATTAAAACTTAAAATTTTAGAATTTGCTAAGCTATATCATTTGTCAATAAATGTTGAAGTTATCAATAATCCTGATACTGTACTAAGCAATATGCAAAGAATAGTAACTTCTGATGCTATTATATTAGATGCATGTCAAAGTTACTTTAATTTAGTAGCATACTGTATAAAGGAATATATTCCTGATGCCTTTGTAGTCAAATTAGATAGTCATTGATGATAGCTTTTCGCCGTTTAAATCATAAATGCTTATGGAGCAATTCTCATAAATTGCATAAGTGTTGGGTCTATTTTCTTTTGGAAGAGAAATAGAGCCAGGGTTGCATATTAAAAGATCACCAACTTTTTTTAAGGTCCACAAATGGGTATGCCCATAGAGAAAGATATTTTTGCTAAGTTTTGGAAGGTTTTCTTCATCGTAAATATGACCGTGCGTTGCGAATAATGTGATATTATTGTCAACAATAAGTGCATAGTCACTAAGGCAAGGGAAATTAAGAAGCATTTGATCAACTTCTGCATCACAATTTCCTCTTACAGAGATGATTTTTGATGCATAGGGGTTAATAAGTGAAACAACAGTTTGCGGATCATGTCCTTCTGGAAGTGGATTTCTTGGCCCATGATATAAAATATCGCCTAATAAAATCAGCCAATCACATTTATTATCATCAAATATTTTTAATGCCATTTTGGTATAATAAGCTGACCCATGAATATCTGAAACAATCATATATTTCATATTAATTTACACCTTTCTTGCTATAATATATTTTAAGGAAAACTAGAGAGAGAGTATCATGCTTATTATAACCTCAGTAATGTAGCGTATACAAGCATTTGAATATAGTGTATAGTAATAAAAAGACATACAGATCATTCAGGAGGGATAGGATGAATAAAGAAAAACAAGAAGCAATTACTTTACTTAAAACAAGTAAAGGGCAAATAGAGGGCATTATAAAAATGATAGAAGATGAAAGATATTGTATTGATGTCTCCAATCAGATTATAGCGGCTCAAGCACTATTAAAAAAGGCAAATATGACAATATTAAAGCAACATATTAATCATTGTGTTATAGAAGCTATTAATAATGGCGAAGGCACTAAAAAAATAGATGAAGTTATGGACATTATTTCAAAGCTTATGGGAAAATAAATAGACAGGATTATTTTAAATATCAGAGTTAAAGAAACTTAACTCTGATATTTTTGACTTTGTACATAGGTATAACTTCTATCAATGGTGACAATAGCAGTAAAGGAAGGATCTTCTTTTGTAAGCATCTGATTAATTTGTTTGATTAATTCTTGATCAGAGATTTTAAGACTATGGGGAACAGTTATATCAAATATTAAATTCTTATAAGTACTTCCAACAACTGCTCTAAAGTCATGAATAGAAAGTTTCGGATCTATTTGACTAATAATATTAGATACAAGTAAATGCAGTTGGTCAGTTAATGGATCTCCTACAATAATTGGATCAAGATGAATAACAAGATGAATACCTTGCTCCAAACTAAAATCCTTTTCAATTTTATCTATGAGATCATGACTTTTTAAAATATCTTCTTTATAAGATACTTCAACGTGTACAGAGGCAAAGCATCTATTGGGACCATAACTATGAACCACTAAGTCGTGAAGGCCAAGAACCCCTTCATAGGATAAAATTTTTTCATAAATAGAGACAACGAACTTATGATCAGGTGCAATGCCAACAAGTTCATTTGTCATGTCTTTTAATATTTTAAGACCTGAGTAAATAATAAAGAGTGCTACAGCTAGGCCTACATATGCATCTATGTTTATTTTTACAAATCGATAAATGAGTACAGAAATAAGTACCCCGCTGGTTGCTAAAGCATCGCTTAGACTATCTGAAGAAGTAGCTTTCATAGAGGGGGAACTGATTTTTTCGCCTAAAGATTTATTAATATAACTTAGCCATAACTTAATTATAATAGAAGCAACTAATATAATAAGCATAATCATATTTACTTCAATAGGATTAGGGTTAAATATTTTTTTGAATGAGGTTATAATAAGCTGAAGACCTAGCCAAATAATAATAAAAGAAATAATTAGAGAAGAGATATATTCAAAACGAGCATGCCCAAAAGGATGATCATCATCAGCAGGTTTTCCTGATAGTTTAAATCCAATTAGAGATATAATAAGTGAGCCCATATCGGATAAGTTATTAATACCATCTGCAACCATAGATAGACTGCTAAATAATATACCGGCTATGATCTTTGAAGAAGAAAGAAGAATATTACAAATAATACCTATAATACTGCCTAATCTTCCATAAGCTTCACGGACGGTAGGACTCTTAATATTTTCATAATCTTTGATAAATATTCGCACAAAAAAATGAATCATCTCTATAATCTCCTTTAACATATACGATATGTACTAAATATATAATTTGCATTTTAAATACTTTGATATACGCTATATTTCTACTAAGAGAAACAACTATAAGTGGCAGAATGAGTTCAGTAGATTATGGGTTACACTATATATTTAAGATATGTTGGTTGACACATTTTAACACTTAAATAGCAATTATTCAATCCTATTTGCAAAATATAAATTCATTTTAACTAAATAAAATAGCGATGTATTTTGATAAGATTTGTTTAAAACATAAGACATGTGATATAATACAAAACGTGTGATATAATCCGCGAGGTATAATAATGAAAAAGGATGATAAATTATGATTACAGTAACAAATGTTAGTCTTCAATATGGGGGAACAAAATTATTTAAAGATGTTGATTTAAAATTTACTCAAGGCAACTGTTATGGTATTATTGGTGCTAATGGTGCAGGAAAATCTACTTTTCTAAAGATTCTTTCAGGTGAAATAGAAAGTACAACAGGGGAAGTAGCAATACCATCAAATATACGAATGTCAGTACTCAAACAAGATCACTATCAATATGATGATTATGAGGTACTTCAGACTGTGATTATGGGAAACCAAAGATTGTATGAAATTATGCAGGAAAAAGATGCTCTTTATCAAAAGGAAGATTTTAGTGAAGAGGACGGAATAAGAGCATCCGAACTTGAAGGCGAATTTGCAGAGATGAATGGATGGGAAGCTGAATCAGAGGCTTCTCAAATATTACAAGGATTAGGGATTGGTACTGATCTTCATTATATGTTTATGAGAGACTTAAAGGGATCAGAGAAAGTAAAAGTACTTCTAGCACAGGCATTGTTTGGACAACCTGGCATTTTGTTATTAGATGAGCCTACCAACCACTTAGATATTCAGTCAGTGAATTGGCTAGAAGATTTTCTCCTTGATTATTTAGGAACAGTCATAGTTGTTTCCCATGACAGACACTTTTTAAATACAGTATGTACGCATATTGTAGATATAGATTTTGGAAAAATAAAGATGTATGTAGGAAATTATGATTTTTGGTATGAATCAAGTCAGATGGTTCAACAGATGATGAAGCTTCAAAACAAGAAAAATGAGGAAAAAGTCAAAGAACTACAAGCTTTTATTGCTCGCTTTGCTGCGAATAAATCCAAATCTAAGCAGGCAACTTCTCGTAAAAAATTACTCGATAAAATTACGATTGAGGAAATGCCAGCTTCTTCAAGGAGATATCCTTTTGTGGGCTTTAAGCCAGATAGAGAGGTTGGCAATGACATCTTGTTTGTTGAAGATTTAAGTAAAACTATAGAAGGGATTAAAGTACTTGATAAAGTCACCTTTCGTGTGAATAAAGATGATAAAATTGCTTTTATAGGGGAAAGTGAGCTAGCAATTACAACTTTATTTAAGATACTTATAGGAGAATTAGAACCAGATAGCGGAAGTGTTAAATGGGGTGTTACTACTTCTCAAAGCTATTTCCCGAAAGATAATTCGGAATTTTTCAATGACTGTGATCTGGATTTAGTTAATTGGATGAGACAATTTTCTGAAGAAAAATCTGAAAGCTATTTAAGAGGATTTTTAGGACGTATGTTGTTCTCGGGTGACGATGCACTAAAACCAGCAAAGGTTTTATCAGGAGGCGAAAAGGTAAGATGCATGCTATCACGTATGATGCTTTCAGGAGCCAATGTACTCATCTTAGATCAGCCAACAAATCATCTAGACTTAGAATCAATCACAGCACTGAACAATGGTTTAATAGACTTTAAAGGAAATGTTTTATTTACTTCTCATGATCATCAGTTTATTCAAACTGTTGCAAATAGGATAATAGAGATTAATGACGAGGGATTTGTAGACAGACTTATGACATATGATGAATATCTTGAACAGTAAAATGCTAAATAGTATTTATGAATAAAAAGAGTATAAACATAAATAGATTGAGTTAATATATTATTAGTACAATTGCCATTTAATAATATATATGGTATGGTTAAGAGTGTTGCTGTGATTTTATATGATGCCTAAGATCATTTACTGTAAAATCACGCACAAAAAAATTAAATAGATTGTCGAGGTAATAATTATAGAAAGTATATTATTTGAAAAGTTAGACTTATCTACAGAATTAAAAAGGGCTATTAGTGATATGGGTTTTGAAGAAACAACGCCTATACAAGCTAAATCAATTCCTCTTATTTTAGAAGGAAAGGATATTACAGCACAAGCACCTACAGGTACAGGGAAAACATGTGCTTTTGGTGCTCCTATCATAGATCTTATTGACAATGAAAATAGTGATGTCCAAGCTATTATTCTTTGCCCAACGAGAGAACTTGTTATTCAAACATCAAAAGAGATTCAAGCATTGTGTAAATATAAGTCATCAATTAGAGCACTCCCGATTTATGGTGGACAACAAATAGAAAGACAAATTATTTCACTAAAAAAAAGACCACAAATTATTATTGGTACCCCTGGGCGAGTGATCGATCATTTAAGAAGAAGAACACTAAAGCTTGAAAATATAAAAATGATTATCCTAGATGAAGCGGACGAAATGCTTAATATGGGATTTAGAGAAGATTTAGATATTATTTTACAAACTGTCCCTACAACAAAGCAGTTTATCTTGTTTTCTGCGACGCTTCCAAAAGCAATTCTTGATATAGCAAATAAATATCAAAATGATCCTGTGCGTATTAATGTCACCCATAAGGAGCTTACGGTTCCAACTGTTGAACAATTTTATATAGAAGTTACTGAAAATAGTAAAGTAGAAGTTCTATCTCGTATCATTGATGCAAATAACTTTAAACTTTGTGTAATTTTTTGCAATACAAAAAAACGCGTAGATGACTTGTGTGAGAATTTGCTCTCAAGGGGATATAGCGTTGAAGCCCTTCATGGTGATATGAAACAGCTGCATAGAGATAGTGTCATGTCAAAATTCCGAAATGGAATGGTGGAAATTCTTGTTGCGACAGATGTAGCAGCAAGAGGAATAGATGTTGATGATGTTGAGGCAGTATTCAATTTTGATATCCCTAGTGATGAAGAGTATTATGTCCATAGAATAGGAAGAACTGGACGAGCAAATAGAAAGGGGACATCTTTTACACTTGCAGTAGGTAAAGAAATATACAAGTTAAAAGAAATCCAAAAATACACTAAATCTAAGATTAAGCAAATGAAGCCCCCTTCAATAGAAGATATTAAAGATAACAAAATAAGTTCTATTTTACAGGAACTTAAAGATACAGTTAATAAAGGAAATCTAGATAAATATATTCAGTATATAGAGAAAGTAACAGAAGAGCTCACTTCTATACAACAAGATCGTTACATTACGAGCTTAGATTTAGCAGCTGCATCATTAAAATTATCTCTAGACAAAATGTCTATGGGTGCTTCAAGTGATTATCAAATTGAGGAAATAAAAAATGCTAAGAATAAAACGGGTATAAGGTTTTTTATAAATGTGGGAAATAAAGATAGTATAAAAAAAGGAAGCCTTATTCAGCTTCTTAAGAAAAATACATCTTTACAAGATTCTCAAATTGATAATATAGATATACTTGATAAGTTTAGTTTTTTTGAAGTGCCTAAACAATATCAAGATGAAGTAATAACTGCTTTAAGTGGAAAAACGGTGAAGGGTAGAAAGATTAATATCGAAATTGCAAGTAGAACGCGAAAAAAGTAAATGAGTAAAAAAGGGTGCTTTGTATAAAAAACGCCCTTTTATTTTTTATAAACAGTCATGAAAAAAGTAGATAAAAGTAGTATAATAGACATATAACAAAAATCTAAATACCCTATTATAAAATCGGCAATGTGAATCAAATTACTCTTTGTATCAAGTAAAAATGACTATAATTATAGATTTTTATACAATTTTTTTGCAATAAGTGATAATATGGTTTATATTAGAGAAGTCATGTGGACTAATCATCTTCTACCAAGGGCGGGGAAAATATGAGAAAGAAATATGTAGTCTTACTTTCGGGTATGACACTATGTTTTATATTTTTATTTTCTTATTATTTGTCAGGAACCAAAAAAGAAATTAAAATACATACAATTGGAGATTTAGAAAAAAAAGTAGCTATTTCATTTACAAGTAGCTGGGGAGCTTACGATTCAATGTCACAAAAGCTTAGGATCATCTTACAAAATTTTTCTGATAAGTATCAGGATATTGAAGTTATTGATAAGTCTATCGCAGGAGAAGACTTTTTATTTAGTTTAAAAACTGATTTCGCATCAAGAAATGATCCAGATGTTTTTGGATTATGGCCAGGATCAGATTTTAACCTTTTAGTAAAGCAAGGCAAGGTAGCAGATCTAACACAAATATTAAAAGAAGATCCTGCTTGGTATAATTCTTTTAGGAAAGAAACATGGAATTATGTTACAGTCGATGGCAAAATCTATGGGGTCCCTTTTGAAATTATCTATGAAGGTCTGTTTATTAACGAAGATTTATTTAGAATGTATAATGTTAAAATTCCTGAAACCTTTGATGAATTAAAAGCTGCAGTAATGATATTTAAAGAAAATGGCATCATTCCTATTGCATATAGTGCAACACCAGAAGGAAGCTATATTTATCAAAATATTGTCATGCAGCTAGGTGGAAAAGAGGACGTGGAAAATCCATTTACCAAAGAAGGAACTATAAAACCTTGTTATATACAAGGAATGTATTATATGAAAGAACTTTATGAACTTGGGGCTTTTCCAAATAATGCAAATTGGATAGATGATAAAGCTAGAAATGATCTTTTTCTTAATAAGAAAGCAGCCATGATTGTACAAGGCTCATGGTTTATTGGAGAAAATGTACTGAATGCTGATGATATGACAGTAGATATTATACCTTTCCCTAAGATAGAATCAGGGAAAGCAGACGAAAGTGCGATTATCTATGGCTGCGGTAATGGAATATTTCATATTAGTCAAAAAGCATGGGAAGAAAAGAAAACAAGAGAAGCTAGTATAGCCTTGCTCAAAGAATTAACTTCAGTAGAGTCAGCACAGATATTAAGTAGTGGAGCAGGCGTAATAAGTAATATTTACCTACCAAATAATCATGAGAAAAAGGATAGAATGACACTCAAAGGTCAGAAACTAGTTAACGAATCAAAAGAACTTGTAGGCCCCGTAGATAGTTTTATTGATCGAAGTATATGGGAAGATATTATCGTTAAAGAATTTCCCAACATGCTTATGGGAAGGATTTCTCCAGAGAGTGTATTTTTGCAGGTAAATGAAAAAATGAAGTACAAAAAATAATAGGTGGAACAGGTAAGGAGATGGAAGCATGAACTTTTTTTTGAGGCTATTTAGGTCCATATCTATTAAACAAAAACTATTATTACTATTTTCTTTTCAAATCATTATTCCACTTATTTTTATGGGAACCATGCTCTATAGAAATACTGAAAGAATTATTCAAGATAAATCAATTACCTACTCATTAGATATTCTTAAGATGATAGAACTTAGAATGAATGATTTTGCAAATAATATGGTCTCTGTATCTGAAGATTTACTCAATGATACTGCAATTCATGAGACATTACAAATAAAAGAAGATCAGCCTCGAAATGACTATTATTATGCGATGAGAAATCGTATTACTAATAGCTTGAAAAGAATATGTTTATCAAAAAATGAAATTCAATCTATTGCAGTCATATCAAAATATGGTACTTATTATACCTATGATTTGAATAGTGGAAGGACCAATATAGAAGACATTATACCTTATCAAGCTATGCTAAATAAGGCACGCGAGGCAGAAGGGTCACCCATTTGGTACTTAGATAAAGATGAGAAAGGAAATATTAAAAATATTTATTTTGCACGAACGGTAAACAATATTCATGATTTTCAAGAGATGGGGATGATTGTTATTCTCATCAAAAAAGAATTCTTAAAAACAGTGTATGTTGATTTGTCAACTTCTTTTATGCAAAACATAGACATTTTATCTAAAGATAATGAGTGGATTATTGGAACAAATCCAAATTTCAAAAGACAATCAAGTAATGAAGTTGTGTATTTGACTGATAAAAAGCGGGATTATCAGATTGATAAAGTTCATAACACCTTACTATCTTATATTAAAGTAGAAGCATGTGGCTGGAAAATAGTTACTGAAATTTCATTAGATGAATTAAATAGGGATCTCAATCAATTTAAAGTATGGTTTGTTATTATTGCACTATGTACAGTTCTTGTTCTTTCTATATTTAGTATTTTAGTGGCTATTGATATCATCGAACCCATTAATCGATTGGTTTCTGGAATTAAGAAAGTGCAAGAACAGAACATATATGAAGAAGTCGTTGTAGATAGAAAAGATGAATTAGGCTATTTAAGTAAGTGTTTTAATAAAATGTCACAGGATATAGATATTTTATTAAATAGAGTTTATAAAGAGCAATTAACAAGAAAAGAAGCAGAACTTAAAGCATTGCAAGCGCAAATAAATCCACATTTTCTTTTTAACACCTTAGAATCTATTAATTGGATGGCACAGCTAAACAATGTGCCTGAGATTAGAGATATGGTTACATCTTTAGCTTCACTGATGGAAGCAAGTATTGGAAAGGGTAATCCTTTAGTTCCATTAACGCAGGAATTAAAATATGTTGAAAGCTATATTTTAATTATGAAAACACGTTATGGTGATCGCTTATTTTATGAAAGTGATATTGATAAAGAAGTTATTAAAAGTAAGGTGCCTAAATTGCTCTTGCAACCACTTATTGAAAATGCAATTTATCATGGAATTGATAAGAAAAGAAAGCAAGGTCAAATTAGATTAGATGTAAAGAAAGATGAAAAAAATGTACATATTGAGATCATGGACAATGGTAAGGGGATGACAGAAGAGGAAGTTATAGAGTTAAATCAAAGATTTAAAGATAACAATGATGAGTATTTACTTAAGAAAAATAGAAGAGGTATAGGTCTTGAAAATGTTAATAGAAGAATTAAACTTTTCTTTGGAAATCAATATGGACTTTATATTGAGAGTAAATATGAACATTATACAAAGATACATTTGATAATACCTATCAATGATTAAGGGAAGTGATGAGATTGTTTAAAGTTCTTATAATAGACGATGAGCCGAATATTCGCAAAGGGTTAATCAATATTATCAACTGGAAAAAATTTCAATGTGAGGTTTGTGGCGAGGCATGCGATGGCGTAGAAGGACTTGAAAAAATGAATAGTATTGAACCAGATATTGTTTTTGTAGACGTTAATATGCCAGAAGTAGATGGACTTACATTTATTAAAGAAGGGAAAAAGATTAATTCAAAATGTAAGTTCATTATAATATCTGGCCATAGAGAATTTTCGTATATGCAAGAAGCTATTAAGATTGGTGCATTTGACTACATATTAAAACCGTCAAACATAGAAGAAATATGTGAAGTTGTTAAGCGGGCGGTTATTGAACTGAAATATCATAAAGAAAATTTGATGGAAATAGATAAACTTAAGAGAAGTTTTGAAGAGAGTATACCAATTTTAAAAGAAAAACTACTTTATGATACAATCTTTCAAATTAATGTTAATGAAGATGATATTGAAGAAGCTCTTGCCCTTTATAAATTGCCCATTAAAGAATTTGTGATGATGGTAATTGAAATTAATGATAACTCAGAGAAAAAAGAACCTTATCAAAAACAGCTTTATCAATTTGGTGTAATTAATACGGTGGAAGAAATGTTTGCAGAGGACTTTATGGTGGAAAAAATTGTCCTTAATAGCAAGCAAATTTCATTTATTATTCTACCAATTAATGAATCTGATTTTTCGGTAGACAGTATTTATAAAAAAGCAGATAGTGTATTACAACTTGTAGAAAGCTGTTTTAAGTTTACTGTAACCATATCTATTAGCACTAAAGGGGATGGAGTAAAAGATTTGCACCAAAAGATGCTAGAATGTAAGGATGGCTTATCCTATAGGTTCTATTTAGGGGATGGTTCAATTATTCTTTATAAAGACTTAGATAATTTTTATAAAGGAGAAGAAGATACTACATTTGAGGGCTATGAGAAAGAACTACATGATGCAGTTAAGACGGGTAATAAAGAAAATGTAATACAGCTCTTACAGCAGATTAAGACAAGTATTTTAGACACACATATACAACCCCAAAGAATTAAGACATTTTATTGGAATATAATTAACCAAATAAATTCAATACAAGTTTCTATAAAGAATATTGACTCAAAAACTAGAGAAGATGAGAAAGATATGTATAATTTATATAGGATGATTGATCATTCAAGTAACATAAATGAGTTACAAGAACTCTTAGAGGAAATAGCAAATAAGGTAGTAAATACAATCAACCAATATAATAAGAAAAATATAAACTTGACTTTAAAAAATGCAATACAGTATATTAATGAAAACTATAAGTGGTCCATTACGCTCAATGAACTTGCTGAACATACGTATGTAAGCACTTACTATTTAAGTCGTATGTTTAAGAAAGAATTAGGGAAAAATTTTGTTGAGTATTTAAATGAAATTAGAGTTGAAAAGGCAAAAGAACTATTAAAAGATCCAAAGTATAAGACTTATGAAGTAGCTGAGCTCGTAGGTATTCAAGATTCACATTACTTTTCAAAACTATTTAAAAAGTATACTAATCTTACACCAACTGAATATAGAGAGAAATATATAGATAAATAGGTGTAACGAAGAAATTTTAACCAAGCAAATATGAACACAGATTAAAAGAGAGCGTTGTTTGTTAAAAATATCTAATGCAGACACTATATGATAATGATTACTAAAGTGTTAGCTATACAAAATATTCAAATAAATTATAGAGACAATAGTACAAATTAATTAAATTGATATAAAAATTGTAAATGCACAATTTTGTTGTAATATTTTGCAGTTTATATTTGAACATATTCACCAAAAAGACAACTATATCCATTTAATCTGATGGTCATTAATTATAATATGTATATTGAGGAGAGGTGAGAATGAATGAGTAGTCAAGTAAAAGCAAACAGAAACAATAAGTCAGGCGTAAGAGAAGAGTTCAAGAAGAATAGTGCTTTGTTTCTTATGTTATTGCCAGGTTTATTGGTTATGTTAGTCAATAACTATATGCCTATGTTTGGACTTGTATTGGCTTTCAGGAATATGGATACTGTGCAAAAATTGTTTGGAAGTGGATGGGTAGGACTTAATAATTTTAAATACCTATTTAACTCAAAAAATGCATGGATCATAACAAGGAACACACTAGGATACAACTTAATATTCATATTGATTGGGAGCACTGTGGCAGTAGCATTGGCTATTGCGTTAAATGAATTAAGAAATAAAAGAGCATCTAAAATATATCAAAGCATCTTTTTTATTCCTTATTTCTTGTCATGGGTTGTTATTAGTTATTTAGCATTTTCATTATTAAGTACAGAATCAGGAGCACTCAATCAAGTTATTAAAGCTTTTGGTGGTCAACCAATCAAGTGGTATGTAACACCAAAATACTGGCCATTTATATTGGTAGCAGTTAATACCTGGAAGTGGACTGGATATGACATTGTTGTATACATAGCATCTATTGTTGGTATTAGTAAAGACTATTATGAAGCGGCAGCCGTAGATGGAGCAACTCGCTTTCAGCAAATTAGGTATATTACGATACCAATGTTAGTTCCATTACTTATTACATTAACATTGTTAAGAGTAGGAAGAATGTTCTATACAGATATGGGACTCTTCTATACTGTTACACGTAATACAGGTACACTATTTAATGCAACAAACACTATAGATACATATGTTTTCCGTGGACTTCGAAGTACAGGAGATTTAGGAATGGTGTCTGCTGCAGGATTTTACCAAGCAGTATTAGGTTTCGCAATTATTATGACATTTAACTTTATTGTAAGAAAATATGATAAAGATAGTGCATTAATATAGAGAGGGGGATAAATGTAGTGAATAAAGTAAATGGTGAAATAGAATTAGGAACACAAATTAAGAAATCAACAGATATTATTTTAAACATATTTTTTATCCTTGTATCTGCTGCATGTTTATATCCTCTCTTTCTGGTATTAGCGATATCATTTACAGATGAAGCAACTATCAGACTTTCAGGATATAATTTAATTCCAAAGCAATTTAGTCTTGAAGCATATAAGTTTGTTTTTAAAAGCGGATCGGCAGTATTTCGTGGGTACTTTAATACTATAGTAATTACACTTGTAGGAAGTGTTGTTGGTCTTGTTATTATGGGGATGTATGCTTATCCACTTGCAAGGGACGACTTTAAATACAAAGGCATTTTTAATTTTATTGTTGTTTTTACAATGTTATTTAATGGTGGATTAGTTCCAAGTTATATAATTTATGTAAATGTACTACATCTTAAAGATAAAATGATGGCACTTATTCTGCTTTGGATTTTTAATGCTTTTTATGTAATGATTATTAGGACATTTTACAGAAGCAATGTACCAAAATCGCTTATTGAAGCAGCACAAATTGATGGAGCTGGTGAATTTTACACCTTCTTTAAGATTGTTATGCCACTTGCAAAACCAGCTTTAGCTACAGTATTTATGTTTAGTATGCTTATATATTGGAATGACTGGTTTGGACCACAATTATACATAGTAACAGAATCTAAGTTTAATCTTCAATTTTTAATGTACCGTATTGAACAGAACATTCAGATGCTTCCTACACTTGCAGGAATGCCAGATCCAAGTGTAATTGCAAATTTACCATCTGAAGGTGCCAGAATGGCAATGGCTGTTGTTGCTATTGGACCAGTAATCCTTGCGTATCCGTTCTTCCAACGTTATTTCGAAAAGGGAATAACACTTGGGGCTACGAAGGAATAAGGGTTTAATATAAAGCTTCACAATTATAAAAATGGGGAGGAATTTTACATGAAATTAGTTAAAAAAGGTTTTATTGCTGTATTAAGTACTGCATGCTTACTTAGCACAGTAATGAGTGGTTGTAACACAAAGAATCCTGCACAACCAACAGGTGGTAATGAAGTTACAACTGCAGCTGCAGCACAAGCTGGTAGTGAAGGTGACTCAAAAGTTGATACTTCAAAAGAAGTACAACTTACTTGGTACTTTGTTGGTAATGGCCAACAAGAAGATGTTGCTAAGGTAGAAGCTGAAGTAAATAAATACTTAAAAGAAAATACAGACCTTAATGCTACTATCAAACTTCAATGCTTTGACTGGGGTAGCTACACTCAAAAAATGCAAGCTATGATAGCAGCTGGTGAAGAGTTTGATATTTGCTTTACTGCAGTATGGGCAGCTAACTTCTATCAACTTGCACCAAAAGGAGCTTTTGTTGCATTAAATGATGATAAAAACTTACTTGAGAAGTATGCTCCAAAAACAAAAGCATTACTTGGAGATGATTTCTTAAAAGGATCACAAATCGATGGCATTAACTATGCAATCCCTGCAAATAAAGAAAAAGCACATCAATGGGGATTTGTAATTAGAAAAGATATTGTTGAAAAATACAATATGGATGTATCAACTATTAAGAAATTTGAAGATATTGAGCCATTCTTACAAATAGTTAAGGAAAAAGAACCAGGAATGTATCCATTAGAAGCTGTAATTGGTGAATCACCATTTAGAGTATTAGACTTTGATAGAATTGGTGATGACAAATATCCAGGTGTTGTATGGAATGATTCAGCTGATATGAAAGTATTTAATGAAATGGAAGCTCCTGAAACTATGGAATTCTTCAAAACAATGCATAAATTCTACAATGCTGGTTACATTCGTGAAGATGCAGCTACTGTAACAGATTATTCTCAAGATCAAAAAGCTGGTAAAGTATTTGCTGCTATTAGATCTTTGAAACCAGGAAAAGATGCTGAAGAAAGTCAAGCAATGGGTCAACAATACATCCAAGTTGAAGTGACTCCAGCTATTATGTCTAACAGAGAAACAGCAGGTTCAATGCAAGCAGTTTCTTCTACATCAAAGAATCCTGAAAGAGCATTAATGTTCTTAGAATTATTCAATACTGATCCAGTATTAAATAATATGATTAACTTTGGTCTTGAAGGCACTCACTATGAAAAAGTTGCTGACAATGTAATTAAAGCAGGTCCAGATAATGCTAAATACAATCAAGGTTTAGGCTGGATGTTTGGTAACCAATTCATTAACTACTTATGGGATAATGAAGATCCAGAAAAATGGGCTAAATTTGAAGCATTCAATGCATCTTCATCACCAACTAAGACTTTAGGTTTCGTATTTAATTCTGAGCCAGTTAAGACTCAAGTTGCACAATGTTCAAATGTATGGGATCAATATTTACCAGGTCTTGAAACTGGTACTGTAGATCCAGAGGAAGTATTACCACAATTTGTTCAAGCTCTTAAAGATGCAGGTGCAGATGAAATCATAGCTGAAAAACAAGCTCAATTAGACGCTTGGTTAAATAAATAGTTTCTAATTAACTAATAAAATAATGTTATAAAAAGAATGAGGCTATAGTTATATATAGCTTCATTCTTTTTTTGCATGCACTATTTTTATTCTACATGTCCTATCTCCTGCATATGATTAGGTAAGGGGGGATAGACAAATGCGTCAAAGGATCAAGAAGAAAAATGCTAGCAAAATGTTAATGGAAGATCATGTTACTAAAATATTAGAAATACCTAAAGAAGTCATTTTAGATATTCCCATTATTACTATTACGGGGAACAGAGATCTATGTATTGAAAATTTTTTAGGTATTGTTGAATATAGTAATGAATGTATTAAGATTAATACGCAGTGTGGGGTATTAACCATATCAGGAACAGAATTAGAGGCTAAAAGTATGACTTATGAAGTTATAACAATTAGGGGGAATATTATAAGTATGTCTTATAGTCTATGAGGGGAGGTACTTTTTTGTTCGTATTCTTGTGGTATTATTTAAGTGGGTATGTTATAGTGGAAATAAAAGGGTTTTCTGTAGAAAGGCTAATCAATCTTGCAATTAAGAATAATATTAACATGTGGGATACCTATAGAAAAAATGGTATTTTATATACCAAGCTAAGCATTAATGATTATAAAGCATTAAGGCCTTATGCAAAAAAAGCAAGATGCAAAGTAAAGCTTGTCAATAAAATCGGTTTGCCTTTTGTCGCCTTTAAGTATAGAAAAAGAACCATGCTTCTTTTTGGGGCGACTTTATTTATTCTATCTCTTATGGTGTTATCATCATTTGTATGGTTAGTAGAGGTTGAGGGCAATAATAAAATTACTGAAACTGATATTGTAGCAACTCTAGAGGAAGCTGGTTATTCGCAAGGTAAATTAAAGATAAAGTTAAACCTAAGAGAAGCTGAAGCTTATCTCATAAATAAATACCCAGAAATTGTATGGGTTGGAATGAAATTTGAAGGTACTCGCCTTTTAGTAGAAATAGCTGAAACTGTCCCCAAACCTTTAATTGCAGATACTTCAAAGCCATGTCATATTGTAGCTAAGAGAGACGGTCTTATAACCTATATTGCTACCTATAAAGGTATTCCAAAAGTAAAAAAAGGGGATATTGTAAAGGAAGGAGACATATTAGTTGCAGGTGAAATTCCTTTAGTCGAAGGAGAACCTGAGTTATACTATACAAGGGCTAAAGCATCTATCAAAGCAAAGACAGTATATCGCTTAAGAAATAGCATTGCCTATATGCAGCAAAAAAAAGAATATACCAATAATATTCAGAGGTCATATAGTATTAAAATACTTAATAAAAAATTTACGCTATATAAAAGCAAAGAAATGTATGAGCCTTATGACACAATGATTACAAATCAACAGCTACGACTGACTAAGTTTTTTCCGCTACCACTATACTTTGAAAAAGAAGAAAGAATAGAGTATAATCTTATTCATATAAGACTAACAGAGGAGCAGGCAAAAGAAAGGCTATTTATTAATCTTAATGAGGCTTTGAATAAGATGATAGCCAAAGATGTTACTATTATAGATAGAGATATATCCTATATTAGAACAGATAAGGGGCTGATAGGAAAACTTAATGTTATTGTAGAGGAAGATATAGGGATAATACAAGACATTCAGAATAAAGGAGAAACGATTGATGAAGGAAACTGAAACAAAACTTCAAATACAATCTTGCTATATACCATCTATATTTGGTAAATTAGATGAGCATATTCAGTTAATAGAAAAAGAATTACACGTCAACTTTGTTTTTCGTGATGATGAGCTCAAAGTTTTAGGTGATGAAAATCAAACTTTACTAGCTACTAAGGTTATTAATAAGCTCATTCATTTTGCTCAAAAGGGAGAAACCATAGACGTACAGTTAGTGGAATACACTTTAAATTCAATTAGAGACAATAAAGAAAAAGACTTAGATGTTATGAGTAATGATTTAGTTGCTACAACTTATTTAGGTAAACCAATTAAGGCAAAAACTATTGGTCAAAAGAAATATATTGAAAGTATGAAAAAAAATATGGTTGTTTTTTCAGTAGGACCTGCTGGAACTGGGAAAACATATCTAGCTATGGCGATGGCAATTAATGCCTTTAAGAAAAATGAGGTAAACAAAATAATTCTTACCAGACCTGCAATAGAAGCAGGTGAAAAGCTAGGATTTTTACCAGGTGATTTACAAAGTAAAGTGGATCCCTACCTTAGACCTTTATATGATGCACTTTTTGAAATAATGGGGCCTGATACCTTTGAAAAAAATATGGAAAAAGGCTTGATTGAAGTAGCACCTCTAGCATACATGAGAGGACGAACACTCAATAATGCCTTTATTGTATTAGATGAAGCACAAAATACTACGCCACAACAAATGAAAATGTTTCTAACTAGATTAGGTTTTAACACAAAAGCAGTAATAACAGGAGATCTTACACAAGTAGATTTGCCAAGTGAAAAGCAAAGTGGATTAAAACATGCCCTTAATGTTCTAAAGACTGTAGAAGGAATTGGTTATGTATATTTAGATAGAAATGATGTAGTAAGACATCCACTTGTCCAAAAAATAGTTGATGCATACGATTTATTTGAGAAGAAACAGTAGCTTGGAAGCTGCTTAATAGGGGGAATTCAAATGAAAAGTAAGGTTATTACATTGACAAGAATACTTCTGATCCTATCACCAGTAATAACATTTCTCGTAATTATTTCTGGAAACATATTTACACAAAAAATTTCTATTGAAGTGGGACAAATAGCACAGACAACCATTTATGCTCCTTTCCAAGTTGAAAATGAACTTGCAACGAATAGAAAACGAGATAGTGCCCAGCAGGCAGTTCAGCCTATTTATAAGATTGATACAAGAGTTCAAGAAAAAGCAATTACTGACTTAGATGAATTATTTAATCAGACGCTTTTAGTAAAAAATATGGATACTGAAAACTTGCTCAACAAGGACCAAGTGGATATTTTGCGAGAAAGAGTTTCTATCCCTCTTTATAAAGATGAGTATCAAGTACTTCTGAATGCTTCTGATGGAACGATAGAGACTCTTAGAGATCTATGTATTAATAGTACTGTGAAAATGCTTGAATCAGGTATTAAAAATGATGATACAAATAATTTATTAAAAATTGAGGAGCTTACAAAAGACTCAAATCTTCATGCAATTGAGCAAAAAATAGCAGCAAGTATTCTTCAGACTGTTATTAAACCTAATGTAATACCAGATGATCACGCCACAAGTGAAGCCGAAAAAGCAGCTAGAGAAAAGGTTGAGCCTGTTTATGTATTACAAGGTGAAAAGATCATCGAAAAAGGAACAAGAGTAACAGAAGAGACTTATAGGTTATTAGAAAAAGTAGGTTACCTTGATAATAATAAGTCAGATAGGTATGTACAGTATCTTGGGATTGCGATACTGATTGCAATACTATGTTTACTGAGTTATAGATACAATAGACAATCTAAAAGAATTGCTGTGCTAAAAAATAATCAAATTAACTTGCTCCTTATATTATATATTGCATCATTAATTGTTATACGTATTATGCTAGGGGTCAAGTATATTTATTTACCACTCATAATAGCCCCAATATTAATAGCTATATTAATTAGGGTTGACGTTGCTATTATGTATCATATAATACTCGTAATTGTCACCTCTTTTACCTATAAAGGAGATTTAATTTTTATATCCTATTTCCTTACGACAGGCATTTTTAGCATATTAATCATGGCTACAATGCATGAAAGAAATCAAACAATGAGAAGTGCAGTTTTTATAGGACTCTTTTTCTTTAGTATCCATATTGTTTTAAAATTGCTTATAGGAACTTCATTGAGTATGACACTTCTCATGGAAAGTGCTTTGAGCCTTATAGTAGCAATGCTCGCAGTATTTTTGGCAATAGGCAGTTTGCCACTTTGGGAAGCTCTATTTGGATTTATTACGCCCCTTCAGTTATTAGAGCTTACCAATCCAAACCAGCCGATACTCAAGCGTTTGCTTATTGAAGCAACAGGGACTTATTATCATAGCCTCTTAGTAGCAAATTTAGCTGAAGCTGCAGCGGATGCTATTGGTGCTAATCCACTAATGGCAAGAGTTGGTGGTTATTACCATGATATTGGGAAGATTAAGAACCCAGACTTATTTAAAGAAAACCAGATTGGAGATAATCCTCATGATAGCCTAACACCAGATGATAGCTTTTTGCTTATTTCATCCCATGTTTCCTATGGGCTAGAATTAAGTGAGCAATATAAACTGCCAAAGTATATTAAGGATATTATTGTTCAGCATCATGGTACAAGCCTCATGCAATATTTTTATTCAAAAGCTGTAAAACTACAAGGAGAAGATGTAAGTAAAGAAAAATATAGTTACAACGGACCTAAGCCAAAGACAAAAGAAGCAGCATTAGTTATGCTAGCAGATATTGTAGAAGCTACTTCAAGATCTCTTCAGGAAAAGATAGGCAATGAAATTATTATAGAGGAACTAGTTGGTAAGCTAGTAAGACAGAAGTTAGAAGAAGGTCAACTTGATGAATGCTATCTTTATATAGCAGATATCAATAAGATCGTTGATACATTTAGTAAAGTTTTAAAAGGAATGTATCACCAAAGAGTAAAATATCCTGAAAGGAATGATAAATAATTGTACTTATTTATAGCAGATGAAGATTTGTTTTTTGAAAAAAATCCTACACTACTTAATCGAATAGAAGATGTTATTAAACAATGTTTAGAGGAAGAAAAGGTTCCTTATGATGTGGAGATTAGCCTTTCTATCGTAACAAAAGAAGAGATAAGGGAGATTAACAAAGAGTATCGAAATATAGACACGCCAACAGATGTATTATCATTTCCACAACTAGAGTCACAAGAAAATGGTGTGATAGATTGGCGTAAAATAGATCCAAATACAGATATAAACCTTGATACACAGCTACTATTTCTTGGAGATATTATTATTTGTTCTGAGATAACAATCCAGCAAGCAAAAGAATATGAACACTCTTTAGAGAGAGAAATTTGCTTTTTAGTAGCACACAGCATGTTACATCTTTTAGGATATGATCATATGACGAAAGAAGAGCAACTAATTATGGAAGATAAGCAAAATAAAGTACTTGATCAGTTAGGTATATTTAGAGCCAAGAAATAATAAACAAAAGAAGACTTAGCTTAAGGAGGAAATAATGAAAAAAGACTATAAATCAGGGTTCATATCTATTATTGGTAGACCTAATGTAGGTAAATCCACACTTATGAATAGACTGGTGGGAGAAAAAATTGCCATTATGTCAAACAAGCCTCAGACTACTAGAAACAAAATTCAATCTATCTTAACTACGAATGACTTTCAAGCTGTGTTTATTGATACACCAGGTATTCATACACCTAAAAATAAATTAGGGGAATATATGGTAAAAGAGGCACATACAACCCTTGGAGAAGTTGATATTATTTTCTATCTAATAGAAGCTGTGCCACATATTGGAAGAGTAGACCATGATATTATTGAACGCCTTAAAACAATAGATACACCTGTCTTTCTTTGCATTAATAAAATAGACAGTACATCTAAAGAACAAGTGGTAAAAACCATTAATTTATATATGGATATGCATTCATTTGCAGAAATTATACCCATTTCTGCTTATGAGGGAACCAATATAGATGCCATACTTGAATGTATGGAAAAATACTTACCAAATGGACCCAAGTATTTTCCAGAAGACATGATTACAGATCAACCAGAAAGACAAATAGTAGCTGAAATTATAAGAGAAAAGGCACTGCATTTATTAGATCAAGAAATTCCACATGGTATAGCGATAGAGATCGATATAATGAAGAAAAGAGAAGAAGGGAATATCGTTGACATAGAGGCTACAATTATTTGTGAAAGAGAAGCACATAAAAAAATCATCATTGGAAAACAAGGGAGTATGATTAAAAATATAGGATCTAAGGCAAGATATGATATAGAGAGACTACTTGGTTCAAAAATTTATTTGAATTTATGGGTAAAGATTAAGAAAAATTGGAGAGATAGTGACTTCTTACTAAAGAATTTTGGTTATTACTCAAGAAATTCTTATTAGTCAAGGGTCTTTTAACTGGAAGTTTTTATGTAGCATAGCATATTTAAATTTGCATATTTTATTATTTAGAAGCAACCAATAAAGTAATATAATATATTATTATTTAGGGGGCAATAAAATGATAGACAAATTTTGGAGCTATTTTGAAGAAACAGGTGATATTAAGGTATACTTAGGACTTAAAGAATATGAGAAGACACAAAATAATCTTACACAAAATAATCAAGATATTATAAATAATTAGGATGAGTACATGTGATTATCAATACTACTGGTTTAATAATTAAAGAATATATTGTTGGAGAGAGTGATAAATATATTACTCTCTTCACAAAAGATTTAGGGAAAATACAAGTCATCGCACATCGTGCAAAAAAAAGTGATCGCGGTTTAGCTTCAGCTACACTGCTATTTACATATGGAAGTTTTATGATCAGTGTGTATAAAGAGACATACAAGTTGATTAGTGCAGAGGTACTAAGTACATTTTATGCTATTAGTCAAAATTTAGAGGCATTAACCTATGCTGCTTATATTGGAGAGTTTATAGATGGGGTAACTGAGGAAGGGTTAAGTAGTAAAGATGTATTAGAAATCAGTGTAATGACCTTATCAGCACTTGAAAAAAAGGTAATACCTTTCAAGCTGATCCGAAGAATATTTGAGATGAAGATCCTGTCAGTATTAGGTTTTATGCCACAAATGTACAAGTGCACAAATTGCAACGAAATAATAGAAGATGATTCTAAAGAGACTTATTTTTTTGTAGTGAACTCAGGAGGACTTGTGTGTAAAACGTGTACTGAGAATTATGATGAGCATCTATCTATATCTTATAACACCTTGTACACATTAAGATATATTATTGATGTTCCAATTAAAAAGTTGTTCTCATTTAAAATTAATGATAAGATTCAACAAGAACTTGATATTCTATGCAATCACTATATAGGCTATTATCTTGATAAAAAATTTAAGACTTTAGATTTTATTGAAAAGATTGATGGACTCTAGGAAAGTACGCGAGGTGAAAGATGAAAGGAAAAATACTTTTATTTGATGGATTAAGTATAGCTCACAGAGCATTTTATGGGGTTCCTCCTTTGACAAATAAGCAGGGGGTGCCTACTAATGCTGTTTATGGTTTTTTAAATATTATGTTAAGTATTATTGAAAAAGAAAAACCTAGTTTATTAGGTGTAGCATTTGATGTAAGTGCTCCTACATTTAGACATAGCCTATCAAAAGAATATAAAGGTAATAGAAAGGGCATGCCAGAAGAACTACGACCTCAGATTCCTTTGCTAAAGAAGGTATTATCCAGTTTGAATATTTGCTTCATTGAAAAAGAAGGGTTTGAAGCAGACGATATATTAGGTACACTTGCAAAAAGTGCTGAAAATAATAATTATGATGTCGTTATTGTATCTGGTGATCGGGACCTCTTTCAAGTGACATCAGATGCTATTCAGTTAAAAATACCAAGAACTAAAAAGACTGGAACAGAAATAGAAAGCTACTATGCTAAAGATGTTGAGGCACTTTATGGCGTAAGCCCTAAAGAATTTATTGATGTAAAAGGACTTATGGGAGACGCTTCAGATAACATAAAAGGGGTACCAGGTATAGGAGAAAAAACAGCCTTAAAACTTATAAAAGAATATGGTAGCATAGAACGTTTACTAGATAATGTAGAAAACATTACACAAAAAAAGGTAAAAGAAAACCTTATAACTTATGCAAAAGATGCATTAGATAGTAAAATACTTGCTACTATTATTTGCGATGTCCCTTTAGAGTATAAATGGCAGGACTTTAACTATAAACTCGTATTAGATAATACAAGCTATGAACTTTTAAGAGATTTAGAATTTAAGAGTATTATCAATAAGCTTCCAAAGGAAGAAAGTGCCCTATCTAAATCTCAAAATCTAGATATAAAGCGATGGGATGCTAACTTATTGAAACAGTTTCTTAATAAGGCAAAAAATAAAGAAAGTGCTATGTATTCTTATATAGATGAAGACTTTTGGGGCATTGCTTTTTGCATAGATAATGAGGTAGGGTATGTGGAGATTGACAGTCATAATGAGGGGATCATATCCTTACTGAAAGAATATATGTCAAGTGATTATAAAAAAATAGTACATGGTGCTAAAAATTTAATGCATGATATGAGTAGATACACTTTGTTTCCTGAAAACATTGTTTTTGATACGTTAATAGCAACCTATCTTTTGCATCCAACAAATAGTACGTATGATGTATCAGAAATTGAGGAAATATTTTTAAAAGAAACCCATTGCAATAATTTAGAGTCCCTCTTAGGGAAGGGAAAGAATACAAAAAAGTGGCATGAGCTTGATACAGAAATTAGGCAAACACAAATGGCTAGTAGAGCCTACACTATTTATAAAGCTTCCTCTATAATTAAAGAACTTTTAATAGAAAATGAAATGGATCATCTTTTTTATTCAGTTGAAATGCCCCTTATTGAAGTATTATTTACTATGGAAAAAGAGGGGATATTAGTTGATGTAAAAGGTTTAAAAGAATATGGTCTAGAACTAGAAAAAACAATAGATAAAGTTACTCAGGAAATTTATAATGAAGTAGGAGAGAAATTTAACATTAATTCACCAAAACAGCTGGGCGTTATATTATTTGAAAAAATGAAAATTCCTGCAGTAAAAAAGACAAAGACAGGATATTCTACTGCGGCAGATGTGTTAGAAAAACTTAAGTCTGACTATCCAATCATAGAAAAGATATTAGAGTATAGACAATATATGAAACTAAAATCTACCTATGTGGAAGGAATTTTACAGGTATTATCGAAAGAAAATAAGGTGCATTCTACATTTAATCAAACGATAACTGCAACTGGAAGATTAAGTAGTACCGAACCTAATCTGCAAAATATTCCTATTAGAATGGAAATGGGAAGAAAAATACGCAAAGTATTTATACCTAAAAGTGAAGACTATATCTTTTTAGATGCAGATTATTCACAAATTGAGCTAAGGGTACTCGCACATATTGCAAAAGATAACGTTCTCATAGAAGCATTTAAAAATGGACTAGATATTCACACATTAACTGCATCACAAGTTTTCCACGTGCCATTTGAGGAAGTAACTTCAAAGCAAAGAAGTAGTGCAAAAGCAGTAAATTTTGGTATAGTATATGGCATTAGTGCGTTTTCTTTATCTGATGATTTGCATATTAGTCAACAAAATGCTAAGAAGTATATTGATAGTTATTTTGAAAAATATCCAAGCATCAAACAATATCTTGATGAGGTTGTTCGTTTTGCACAGCTTCATGGATATGTTGAAACATTGTTTCACAGGAAGAGGGAAATACCTGAAATTCAATCAAGTAATTTTAACATAAGAGAATTTGGAAAAAGGATTGCGATGAATACACCCATTCAAGGCACATCTGCAGATATTATAAAAATAGCTATGATAAAAGTATATCAGGCACTCAAAAATAATAAGATGCAGTCAAAATTAGTCTTAACAGTCCATGATGAACTCATCATAGAGACCCATAAGGATGAGGTGGATAAAGTTAAAGAGATTCTTAAATATGAAATGGAGCAAGCTGTTTCATTAGATGTTCCATTAGAAGTTGATATTCATGAAGGCAATAATTGGTTTGAAACAAAGTGATCAGCTAAATAATAACTAATTTATTAAAAAGGTGGAAGGAAATATGAAGGTAATAGGAATAGTTGGGGGAATGGGGGTAGGGAAAACATCTATAGTATCGCTTTTCCAGCAGCTGCATAATACACATGTAATTTCTGGAGATGAAATAGGTCATAAAATACTTAGGAAAGATGGCAGAGCTTATTATAGTGTTATAGATGCTTTTGGTCCCCTCATACTAGATAGTAGTCATGAGATATCTAGAAAAAAGCTAGGGGAAATAGTTTTCCATGATTCTACAAAATTATCTTTACTTAATAGGTTAACCCATCCTATTATATATGATGAAGTAAAAAGAGAAATAGAAAGCTTAAAAAGTACAAATGAATATGATTTTATCATAGTTGATGCAGCATTATTATTTGAGATAGGGCTAGATAAACTAACGGATATTATAGTAGGCGTCTATGCTGAAGATAGTATAAGAATAAAAAGGATAATGGAAAGAGATCTTTTTACAGAAGAAGAGGCTAAAAGAAGGATTAAGGTTCAAAAAAGATGGGAAGAATATAATAAGACTCCAGATTATTTTATTGATAATAGTTTTTCAATCGACTTTACGAAAGACCAACTAGCAAGAATTATTTCTGAACTATAGAAAGGTTATTATCATGACATTGAAAAAGTCTATACGCTGGACTACCACGATTCTATTTTTATTTATAGCTTCCCTTATAGTTCTTTATTATAACTACCCAAAAGCATATAAGCAAATAGTATATGCGTATGCAAATGAATTTGACCTTGATCCATTTTTGATTTATTCTGTTATGAAGACAGAAAGTAACTTTGATACTTATGCTATATCCTATAGAGGAGCTAAAGGTCTTTTACAGATCATGGATGGGACAGGATGGTGGGCTTCAGAATGCTTAGACTTATCTTCTTATGGAAGCGATCAGTTATTTGACCCAGAAGTCAATATAAAGATAGGTTGTTGGTATTTATCAAAGCTCATTAAACAATATGATGGGGATATCAATAAAGCTTTAGCCGCATATAATGCTGGCTCAGGAAACGTGGCAAAATGGACAAATAATAGTATGTATAGCCATGATGGAAAGACGCTTTCTTACATACCTTTTAAGGAAACACGTACTTACATCAATAAAGTCAATTTTCATCACAGAATATACACACTTATATATAGAGAATAAGGAGGAACCTTAACATGGTTCAAAGTGTTAAAAAAATACTATGTTTTATTCTGATGGGAGTAATATTTTCAGGGTGTAGTATGATTCAAAATCCTCAAGATGAATCAGAGGTTATGCAAAATAATAAACAGCTTTCATCACAGGAAACTGAGGAAAGTAGCAAAGTAGTTGAAAATAGCATAAAAATACCTATGGATTCACCGCTCACGCTTCACCCTATCTATAATACTAAAAAAAGTGTGGAACAAACATTATATCTTTTGTTTGAGCCATTAGTTATCATTAAGGAAGATGGCAGTATTATGCCCAATATAGCAAAAACATGGGAAATCAATGAATCACAAAATATAATTGTACTGACTATTCAGGATAATATTAAATGGCATGATGGCACAGTACTTTCAACAGAAGATATTGCATTTACCTTAGATGCTATTAAAAGTGCACCAGAAAGTGCATATAGGCAAGCCACAGATAACTTGGTGAGTACAGAAATATTTAACAATACAACGATGAAGCTTATTTACAAACAGCCTTTTAGCAATGTGGAAGCAACGTTGTTTTTTCCAGTGATCCCTAAACATATTTATAATGTACCCAAAGAAGAAGCAATTATATTAAATCCAGTAGGATCTGGACCTTATAAATATGATAGTATGATACCTTTAAAGTATCTAAATCTTGTAGCCAATAGTGATTATTTTAAATCAGTACCTCAAATAAGTAATATTAAGGTTGTCATAGTTCCAAATCAAGAAGCAGCACTTAGTGCTTTTGAGCAGGGACTTATTGATGTAGCTTACACAAATATCATGGAGTGGGGTAAATATGCTAAAGATAAGAATGCTACACCTCATGAATTAACCTCTAATGTGTATGAGTTTATTGGTCTGAATTTTAACAAACCACTTTTTCAAAACAAGAATATTAGAAAAGCAATGGTTTATGGATTAGATAGAGAGAAGATGGTATATGTCTATTACTTAGGACATGCTGAAGTTACAGACACGCCTATTAGTCCTAAAAATTATCTGTTTAACAGAAATTTAGGTATTAAGGATTATGATAAAGAAGAAGCAAAACTGCTGCTTATGCAAGAAGGTTATGAAAAATCAGGACTTGATAGTACCTTTACTAAAGAAGGCAATCCCCTTGCATTTTCTCTTTTAGTGAATAATGAAAATACTGAAAGAATCAAAGTGGCTAAGGAAATTCAAAAAATGTATGCAGAGGTTGGCATACAAGTAAACATAGAAGAAGTTGATAAAGAGACTTATCTTTCTCGTATCTATGCAAAACAATACGATGCATTTCTTGGCGGTTGGCAGTTATCTTATGCCTTAGATTTAAGTTTTGCATTTCACTCAAGTGAAATATTAGCAGGTGATAATTTTATTAGTTACAAAGATGAAAAAATGGATACACTTCTTAGTCAAATGTTTTTAGCTAATGATACAACAAAAGTTAGTGTATATAGTAGTTTTCAAGAATATTTTTCAGAGCAAAATCCATATATTAGCCTTTATTTTAAAAATGAAGTATTACTGACTAAAAATAAAATTAAAGGGAATATTCATCCTACGCCTACTCATATATATAATGATATACAGCTATGGCAAGTAAAGTAGTTCATCTTATGGAACTACTTTACTTTTATTTCAAGTTTATATATAGTAAAATAGAAAGAAGAAGTGAATATTATGTCTAAGATGTATTATGATAAATATTTTGATCATTCATGTATTGTATCTAAAAATAGAAATGAAAGACCACATATAGAAGATGATGTGCATAGCTGCCCATTTTGTGTGGGTAATGAGTCATATATTGAAAATATTTGGCTAGAAGAAAAGGATGATAAAGGAAATCTCTTAGTTAGAATTATCAATAATAAATATCCTTTATGTAGTGAAGTAGGTGAGTTATATGGCATACATGACGTAGTCATCGATACGCCTTATCATTTTGATAATCCGAAAAATTTTTCTATTGATCATTGGTATAGACTATTACTTTGCATAAAAAAACGATGCCAAGCCATTTTATCAGATGAGAATATTGCATTTGTACAAGTTTTTAAGAATTATGGGAAACTTGCAGGGGCCAGTATTAAACATTCTCATTGGCAGATTGCTGGGTTAAGTGAAGTCCCTCATACGATGGTGAAGCATTATAATGCGTATAAAAAATATAACAATAAAACTTGTTATATATGTGAAGCCATTAGAAATAGTAATGAAAGATACATAATATATGAAAATGATTATTGGACAAGTATAGCACCGAAGATATCAAGTTATCAGCAAGAAACATGGCTGATTCCGAATAAACATATAAGAGACTATCAGAAGTTAGGGGATAGTGAGCTTATAAGTTTAGCTTCTTTATTTAAAGCTATTTTAACAGCGTATAATACAATTATTCCTGATATGCACTATAATATATGTTTTATTAGTGCACCTAAAGATCAAGACATAGACTACCATTTTTTAATAAAAATTATTCCAAGGTGTTCAACTATTGCAGGATTTGAAATTGCTACAGGTTGTTATATTAATGTAGTGGATCCTGCTGATCATGCTCAAAATTTAAGAAAGGTACTGATAAAGAATGAAGGGAGCTAAAAAATGGAATATGCACAAGAAAAAGATTTGATTTTTGGATTAGATATAGGGACAAGAACTGTTATTGGGATAGTAGGCTATAATAAAGATAATAAGTTTAATGTTTTAGCTACCGAAATAGCTGAGCATGAAGAAAGAGCTATGCAAGATGGACAGATTCACGATATACAAAAAGTTACTTCTACAATTGTGAAAGTAAAAACTAATTTAGAAAACAGGTTGAATATTGTTTTAAAAGAAGTATCAATAGCAGCCGCAGGAAGAACACTCAATACGCAAATTATATATGTAAATAATAAATTTGAAGAGTTACAAGAAGTTACTGCTGCTGATATATTTAAGTTAGAAATGCAAGGCGTAGATTTAGCAAAAGAGAAGCAAAAAGAGCAGTTTGGCATGAATTTTGATGATTATTTTTGTGTGGCTCATTCTGTAATCCATTATTTTTTAAATGATTATATTGTTTCAAATCTAGAGGGACATAAAGCAGAGAGTATTGGTGCAAAAATATTAGCGACTTTTTTGCCTAAAATAGTTATTGATAGTCTTTACACTGCTACAAAAAGAGCTGGACTTGAAGTAGCTCATTTAACTTTAGAACCTATTGCTGCAATTAATGCTGTGATTCCTCCAAATTTGCGTCTATTAAATCTTGCTCTAGTAGATGTAGGTGCAGGAACATCAGATATAGCAATCACTAAAGAAGAAAGTGTCGTAGCTTATGGCATGATCCCTATTGCAGGAGATGAGGTTACAGAGGCAATTGTTCATAACTATCTAGTGGATTTCAATACAGCAGAAAAAATAAAACAGAATTTAGAAGCCACAGATATTATTGAGTTTACAGATATATTAGGGATGCAGCAGAGCATTGAGGCTCAGTCAATCAAGGAAATTATTGAGCAAACAATAAATAGTCTTGCCGATAATATAGCACAAAAGATTTTGGAACTAAATGGAGGGAAGGCTACAAGTGCTGTTTTTTGTGTTGGTGGCGGTAGTCAAATGCCCGATCTAACCAAGAAAATAGCAGCGTTATTAAAATTACCAGAGCAAAGAGTTGCCTTAAGATCAGCAGAGAATATAGATAATTTACTAGATACAATTGATGTTAGGAAAGGGCCAGATATGATAACGCCTTTTGGAATATGTTTAACGACTATGCAGAACAAATATAGTCAGTTTACATATGTCATGGTCAATCAGAAAAGAGTAAAGCTTCTTAATGCAAAACAACTTACTGTTCTTGACGCCTTATTAGAAGCAGGAGTAAAACATGATGAGCTGTTTCCTAAAAGAGGTGAGACCCTCATGTTTAAACTTAATGGTCAAAGAATCCGCGAGAAAGGAACTAAAGGAGAACCTGCTAAGATATTACTTAATGATCATGAAACACATATTAATGAACTCATTAAACAAGATGACGTGGTAACGATCATTAAAGGAACGAATGGAGAGGATGCTTCACCTAAAGTTAGTGATTATATGACAAATGAGAATATAATTACTGTTCATATTAATAATGAACCAGAAAATCTCCCATTTATTTTTGCCAATGGCAAGCGTGTAGATAGTCAATATAAAATTAAAGAAAGTGATCAAATAGAAATATGTGCTATAGATACTTTAGGAGAGTTAATCGATTATATGTCTATAGATGTTCATAATAAAATAATTAAAGTTAATGATGAAGAGGTATCCTTAAGCTATAAATTATTGGATAACGATTCTATTATGACTGAGCAAATGCATAAGAGTAATGATAAGGATGAATCTTCCAGTTTAGACACATTGTTTCAAACGAATAAGATAATCAATCAAGAGAGTATAGTCATTATTGTTAATCAAAAACCAGTAGTGATGCCGAAAAAAGAAAGTAATTATATAATCGTCAGTGTGTTTGATTTTATAGATTTTGATCTTAGTCATCCAAGGGGATCTATTCAGCTTATTTTAAATGGCAAAGATGCAGCATTTACAGATGTCATTAAGGATAAAGATATACTAGAAATATATTGGAAGGAATAATTAAGGAGGCAATTATGAAAGGAATTATTACTGTAGTTGGGAAAGATAAAGTAGGTATTATTGCAAAAGTATGTACATTTTTAAGTGAGAATCAGATTAATATTTTAGATATTTCGCAGACTATCTTAGGTGGTTATTTTAATATGATGATGATCGTAGATTTAGTAGGAAACCAATTAGATTTTGTTGCTACGGTAGATGCACTCGAAAAACTTGGCAAAGATATTGGTGTAGATATTAAATTGCAGCACGAAGATTTATTTGATAATATGCATAGAATATAATGTTTTATTAATAGAAAGGATCACTAAAATGATATCAAGATTTGAAGTCCAAGAGACAAATAAAATGATTCAAGAAGAAAATTTAGATATACGTACTATTACTATGGGTATTAATTTAATGGATTGTATATCAGATGATATGGATAAACTATGTCAAAATGTTTATGACAAAATAACCTCTAAAGCAGAAAAATTAGTAGAAACAGGAGAGCTTATTTCAAAAAAATATGGTATTCCAATTGTTAATAAGAGAATCTCTGTTACACCTATAGCACTTATTGGTGGTGCTACAAAGGCAAATAGTTACGTACCCATTGCTAAAGCTTTAGACCGTGCAGCAAACACAGTAGGAATTAATTTTATAGGCGGTTTTTCAGCACTGGTTCATAAAGGATGCTCGAATTCAGATACTATTTTGATGAATTCTATCCCTGAAGCATTAGATGTTACAAATAATGTGTGTTCCTCTTTAAACCTAGGAACGACTAAGGCTGGAATTAACATGGATGCGGTGAAACGGGTAGGAGAAATACTTAAAGAGTTATCTATGCGTACTGCTGATAGAGATAGCATAGGTTGTGCTAAGTTTGTAGTATTCTGTAATGCACCTGAAGATAACCCATTTATGGCAGGTGCTTTTCACGGCGTCGGTGAAAATGATGTTGTTATTAATGTAGGCGTTAGTGGTCCTGGAGTTGTAAAGAAAGCCTTAGAAAGTGCTAAAGGGAAAGATTTTGAGACGGTTTGTGAAATCATTAAACGAACTGCATTTAAAATTACAAGAGCTGGGCAAATGGTTGCAAAAGAAGCGGCGAATATGCTGAATGTTCCTTTTGGCATCATTGATCTATCACTTGCCCCTACACCAGCAGTAGGAGACAGTATTGCAGAGATTATGGAAGAACTTGGACTTGAAATGGCAGGAGCACCAGGAACAACAGCTGCTCTTGCAATTTTAAATGATTGTGTCAAAAAGGGAGGTGTAATGGCATCATCATATGTAGGGGGACTGAGTGGAGCCTTTATACCAGTAAGCGAAGATCATGCAATGATTAAAGCAGCAGAAGCAGGAGCACTAACTCTTGAAAAATTAGAAGCTATGACCTGTGTATGTTCTGTAGGCCTTGATATGATTGCAGTACCTGGAGATACAAGTGCTGCTACATTATCAGGTATTATAGCAGATGAAATGGCTATTGGAATGATTAATGCGAAAACTACAGCTGTGCGTATTATCCCTGTTCATGGGAAAAAGGTGGGAGAGCAAGTTGAATTTGGTGGCCTTTTAGGATATGCACCAATTATGCCAGTCAACAGATTTAGCTGTGAAAGTTTTATAAATAGGGGGGGAAGAATACCTGCTCCTATTCATAGCTTTAAAAATTAGATTCTAGAAAATATGTATAAAGCATTATGCAAAGGGCTAGAATAAAATGAAAAAGAAGTAGGAGATTGTGAGATGCTAGCAGTACTAGAAAATTTAAATCCCAAAGATGTATTCCATTATTTTGAATTAATTAGCAGTATACCACGTGGGTCAGGTAATGAGAAAGTCATCAGTGACTTTATGGTGAAATTTGCTAAGGATCTGGGGTTGTGGGTCATGCAGGATGAAGTGAATAATGTATACATTAAAAAGCCAGCTTCTATAGGTTACGAACATTGCCCAGCTGTTATTCTTCAAGGACATTTAGATATGGTCTGTGAAAAAAATAGTGATAGTCAACATGATTTTTCTTCTGAAGGACTGAAGCTTATCATTGAAGAAGATTATATAAAAGCAAAAGGAACGACATTAGGAGCAGATAACGGCGTAGCTATAGCTTATCAGATGGCTATATTGGCAGATCAATCACTAAAACATCCTCCTTTAGAAGTTGTTATGACAACAGATGAGGAACGGGGTATGACTGGTGCAGAGCACTTACATGCAGAATACTTAGAAGGAAAAACAGTGATTAATTTAGATACGGAATTAGAGGGTGAGTTTTTAGTAAGCAATGCGGGTGGAATTAGGGTGAATCTAGAGTTAGATTTAGAATATCTACCTGTAGAAAAGAAGTTTTCATTTTATAAAATAGTGATCAGCCGTTTGTTAGGTGGCCATTCGGGAGCAGATATACATCTAGAAAGAGCAAATGCACATATCCTTATGGGGCGTATTCTGAGTGAAATTAGAAAAAACATATCTTTCAATATAGCTTATATTATAGGTGGGTCTAAAGATAATGTTATTACGAGAGAGTGCACTGTAACCATTGCATGCTCAAAACAAGATGAACCAGATCTACTTTCTGTAATAGCCAAAGTACAAGATTTATTTAAGATAGAATATGCTGCTGTAGATCCTAATATTATGGTAGAAGTTATCCCTACTGAAAATAGTAAACAATATCTTACTGATAAGATAACGAATAGCATAATAGATGTACTTCTTCTTATACCAAATGGCGTTATAGGATATAGTCATAGTATTAAAGATTTAGTAGAAACATCTCTTAACCTAGGGATTGTTCAAATGGATAATGATAAAATTACTTTCTCTAGTGCTATTAGAAGTTCAGTTCCTAGCAAAAAGTATGAGCTTGTAGATAATTTAGAAGTGTTAGCCAGTTTAGTAGATGCAAAGTTTAGTAAAAGAGCAGATTATCCAGCTTGGGTTTATCAAAAGAATTCTAAATTAAGAGATATTTGCTTAAAATTATACAGAGAAATGTATGGAAAAGAACCCAAGGTCACTGCGATACATGCAGGACTTGAATGTGGTTATATAGCAAAAAAGATTAAAGGAGCAGATATCATTGCGTTTGGTCCTAATATGTGGGGTATTCACTCACCTGATGAAAAAGTAAGTATTTCTTCTATGGCAAGAGTATATGAATATTTAAAGGTGCTTCTTGAAAACCTAAGGTAAGTAAGTTTTTTAGGAGGTACCTTAGTGAAAATTGAAAAGAATAGTAAGTACTTTACAATTTGTGTTTATGCTATTGTTAGTGTCATCATCATCATAGGCATATGTCTTATTTTTATTAATTTTAAATATGTTTACTTGTCTACCATCAGAATACTTAAGAAAATTTTATTACTGTTTAAGCCACTCATTTTTGCTGCAATATTGGCTTATTTGATGGATCCAGTAGTAGAATTTTATGAAACAAAATGCAAATCTACGATGATAAAAAGAAGTAAAAATGGCAAGGAAAAACAAAACAATGGTTCAACGAATAAGACAAAAAGAACTATGCCTGTTATTTTAGCCACGTTAACAGTCTTAGCATTTATTGGTATCTTTATTTTGATGATTGTCATGAATGTAAAAAATGCATTAGGATATATAGTATTAAAAGATGTTATGACAAGTATTAATAGTTATATTGATTATTTTGAAAACGTAATTATTAATATGAACACCTTTATGAATGACCTTTTTCCTAACAAATCAGATCCCAATACTATTTTGAAATTATATCATGTTGTGCAGAACTTTATATCGAATTTGATTCATAATGGAATAAATACGATAACATCTGTAGGAGCTAATATTGTTAATATTGCTTTGGCATGTGTTATTGCCTTTTACTTATTGAAAGATAAATATTCATTTTTATTAATATGGCATAAGATTATTGAAAAATTATTTTCTGATAAATGGGTGACAGAATTGCATGGTCTTTCAAAAGATCTAGATCACGTCTTCTCAGGATATATTAGAGGTCAGATCATAGATTCAGTGATTATTGCAGTATTAACAAGTATAGGACTGACATTAATAGGACTTGATTTTGCTATTATTATAGGCATTATTGTAGGAATATTTAATCTTATCCCATATTTTGGCCCTATAGTTGGGGAAATCATTGCAGGAATTATCGGATTTTCCAGTGGAAGGCCGATTCAAGCCCTTTATGCTATTTTAACCGTATTGGCCATTCAACAGTTGGATGCTTTTTATTTTGTACCTAAAATCATTGGTAATAGTGTAAAGCTTCATCCAGTAATTGTCCTTATTTCAATATTCATTGGAGGCAATATATTTGGGCTAGTAGGGATGCTTTTGGGTGTACCTATAGCAGCTTTTATTAGAGTTTTGCTTATCAGGTATATGGGGGATATCTTTAGCGAAAATAACTAATTTAAAAATGGCTTATGAGTATTCTCAATAAGCCATTTAATATTTGGTTATTCTATAATAATTCTATGAAATGACTTTTTACCTTTTTGAATCATAAGTTCTTCATTATTAAAGTCACTGAGAGTAATAACATAATTAGTATCAGAGACAATAACACTATTTAATTTGATTCCATTTTGAGTAATCAATCTTCTAGCCTCAGATTTAGAAGGAACAAGTTTTGTTTCTATAAGCAAGGATAAGAGTTCCATGCCATCTTTAAAAGATTCTTTTGAAAGGTGAGTAGTAGGAATAGACCCACCAGTTGCAGCCCCTGAAAATAATGCCTTAGCAGCAGTATCAGCCTTTATAGCTTCTTCTTCACCGTGAACAATTTTGGTTACTTCAAAAGCAAGTTTTTCTTTCGCTTTATTAATTGCAGCATCTTTTAATGCTCCAAGTTCATTGACTTTTTCCATTGGTAAAAAGGTAAGAAGTGCAAGACATTTCTTTACATCAGCATCATCAATATTTCTCCAGTATTGATAAAAGTCATAAGGAGATGTTTTATTAGGATCAAGCCAAACGGCACCTTTTTCAGTTTTACCCATCTTTTTCCCCTCACTATTGGTAAGTAGTGAAAAAGTCATACCAAAAGAAGTATCACCATGAAGTTTTCTAACAAGCTCAACACCACCTAGTATGTTAGCCCATTGATCATTACCGCCTAATTGAAGTTTGCAGTTATATTTTCTATAGAGCTCTAAAAAGTCATAAGACTGCATAAGCATATAATTGAATTCTAAGAAAGATAGACCATTCTCTAATCTTTGTTTAAAACATTCAAAAGTTAACATCCGATTAACTGAAAAATGAACCCCTATTTCTCTAAGAAAGTCCACATAGTTTAAATTAAGTAGCCAGTCAGCATTATTGACCATAATAGCTCTATCATTATCAAAAGAAATAAACTGTGAAAGTTGTTTCTTAAAACAACTAACATTATGCTCAATTGTTTCTTTTGTAAGCATTTTTCGCATATCAGTCTTACCAGTAGGGTCTCCAACCATAGCGGTTCCACCACCAATGAGTACAATTGGGCGATGACCAGCCTGTTGCATATGTGCCATAGCCATAACTGTCACAAAGTGACCAACATGAAGACTATCAGCTGTCGGATCAAATCCAATATAAAAAGTAACTTTTTCATTTTCCAGTAGTTGTTTAATTTCAGTTTCATGAGTAGTTTGTTCTAAAAAACCACGTTCAGTTAAAACGTTATATACGCTCATAAAATAATGCCTCCCTAAATATGTTTGAATGATAGATAAAATAAAAAGGGCTACCACGTCCTAAGGACGAGATAACCCGCGGTACCACCTTAATTTGCAGAAAAGACTGCCTTTAAACGGGATAACGGACGTCAACCGGAAATCTCAGCTCAAAAGTTGTAATTCATAATATAAGTTAATATGTGTTTGCACCGTATACACACTCTCTGAAAAAACATTATATTACTACTTGATCTTTGTCATAGCTATTAAAATATTATTTTGAATTATAGCATAATGGTTATAATAAATCAAGATATAACGTTAAGTGCAATAAAGTATTGTGATTCAAAAGTGAAAATGTCCTCACGTACCACAAATGAAAATGTCCTTTTATGCCGAGAAAACTTGTTGATAATGAGTGAGCCATTAGGTATGCTGTTATGCCATATGGCTGTACTTACAAG
>JAEYPM010000062.1 GCA_023410675.1 Bacillota bacterium
TTAAAGATTATTTATTAAGACTGAGGGAGAAGGTACTTGATGTTTATGAGTATCAAGAATATCCATTTGATGAACTTGTGGAGAAAGCATGTAAAAAACAAGACCCAAGTAGAAATCCTTTATTTGATGTAATGTTTATTTTGCAGAATATGGACAAGACAAATCTTTCCTTGAAAGATAGTGTAATTAGGCCGATTGATTTTCAAAATCAAACCTGTAAGTTTGATCTTGAAATAAATGCTTACATGATAGAAAATGAACTGGAAGTAGAATGGTCATACTGTACTAGATTGTTTAAAAAAGAAACAATTGAGCAAATGTGTGTTTATTGGCAGGAAGTATTTAAGTCAATTATTAATAATCCAGAGCAATCAGTAGGGGGCATCAGCCTTCTTACAGATCCAGAAAAAGACAAGATCTTCACAGTTTTTAATGATACTTTTGCAGACTATCCAAAAGATCAAACAGTCGTTGACCTATTTGAAAAGCATGCAGAAAAAGCACCAGATGCACCAGCTGTTTTATTTGAGGATAATAAACTTAATTATAAAGAGCTTAATGAAAAAGCGAATCAGCTTGCCCGAAAGATCCGCTCTTTGGGGGTTGAGGCGGGGGATTTTGTACCTGTTATTGCAGACAGGTCTCTGGAAATGATTGTAGGCATTTATGGTATTTTAAAAGCAGGAGCAGCTTATGTACCAATAGACCCTAAATATCCTAAAGAAAGAATAGAGTATATTATTAAAAACTGCCAAGCAAAGACTGTTCTTGTGGGTAAAGACTTAGGATATGAGATACATAAAGAGACATTAAACCTGTATGACGACAGTAGTTATTTAGGAGATGGAACAAATTTTGGAAGACTGAGCAGGCCAGAGAATTTAGCCTATATGATATATACATCTGGTACAACAGGAAATCCAAAAGGGGTAATGATCGAGCATAGAGCTTTAATGAACCGCTTAATATGGATGCAAAAGGCTTATCCTATTGGTGCAGGGGATGTGATTTTGCAGAAGACAACCTATACTTTTGATGTTTCTGTATGGGAGATCATCTGGTGGTCTATGACAGGAGCAGCAGTAAGCATGCTCAGACAAGGGGCAGAGATGAATCCAGAGGAGATTTGCGAAAACATTGAAAAGAGTAAAGTAACGACCATGCACTTTGTTCCTTCAATGCTGGAAGTCTTCTTAAATGAATGCTGTAGCAGAAAAGACAGGTTAAATCAGATACGAAGTTTAAGACAAGTCTTTGCCAGTGGAGAAGCCTTAAAACCACAGCAGGTAAATAAGTTTAATCAGTACTTATTAAAAGAAAATAGTACAAGACTGATTAACCTATATGGGCCAACAGAGGCAGCTATTGACGTAACCTACTTTAATTGTGATCAGATGGAACCTATAGATAAAGTACCTATAGATAAAGTACCTATAGGAAAACCTATAGATAATATTCAAATCTACATCATGGATAGTTTCAATCACCTGTTGCCAGTAGGTGTACCAGGAGAATTATTCATAGCAGGTGATGGTGTAGCAAGAGGATACTTAAATAATGAAGCTTTTACCAGAGAGAAATTTATCGATAACCCATTTGGCACAGGAAAGATGTATAAGACAGGAGATCTTGCAAAATGGATGCCCGACGGAAATATAGAATACCTAGGTAGAATAGATGATCAAGTAAAGATAAGGGGCTTTCGTATTGAGCTTGGAGAAATAGAAAGTGTAATAAGAAAGATAGATGATATACAGGATGTAGCAGTTATTGTAAGAAATGATAAGAGTGGTGAACAAGCAATAAATGCCTATTATGTTTCTACTAGAGAAATAAGTCCAGGTCAGATAAGAGAAAGCTTACGCAAGGATCTTCCAGAGTATATGCTACCATCTTATATGATGCAAGTAGAAAAAATACCCGTAACAAGAAATGGTAAACTAGATAAACGAGCACTGCCTGAAATTGAAGCAAAGAGTGAGCAAGAATACATAGCCCCAAGAAATAAAGAGGAAGAGATAATCTGTCATATCTTTGAGAAAGTCTTAGGATTAGACCAAGTAGGAATAAGAGATAATTTCTTTAACTTAGGGGGGCATTCATTAAGTGCTACAAGGCTAGTGAATCAAATTGAATTAGAGACAGGAATGTGTATTTCATTAAAAGAAATATTTGCTAATCCAACACCAATACATTTAGCAGAATCATTAATAGAGAATAAAATACATGAACCGATTCCTAAGTCAGAGCAAAAGGAATATTATTTAATGTCTTCTACTCAAAAAAGAACCTATCTAATTAATCAGTTGGAAGAACATGGGACTGCTTACAACATGCCACGATGTTTAAAGATTAAAGGAGTAGTCAAGGAGGAACGTTTAAGAGAAGCATTAAAAGAGATGCATACACGCCACGAGATTTTGCGTACGAGTTTTATGGTGACAGAAGGCGAACTTGTTCAGAGAATACATGAATATGTAGAAGAGGATTTTGAGTATATTGAAGATGATAAGACTTCACAGCAAGAGTTGATAGATACCTTTATTAAACCTTTCGATTTAGAAAAGGCACCTCTTATTAGAATAAAAGTCATACAAAGAATGGATAGCTACTTATTGCTAATAGATATGCATCATATTATAAGTGATGAGATAAGTAATGGTATTTTCCTTGATGAATTTTTTGCACTTTATAATGGGCAAACATTAAGGCCTATTAGCCATCAGTATAGAGACTATAGTGAGTGGATGCGCGCAAGAGATATATCGGATCAAAAAGCTTATTGGGTCAATGAGTTTAAGGAAGAAATACCTATTCTGGAGCTTCCTTACGATTTTAATAGACCGAAACAGTATAATTTTAAAGGGGATATGGTCTACGGTAGACTATCTATAGAAACTGCAACTAAAGTTAAAGAATTTGCACGAGAAATGGGTGCAACAGAGTATATGGTTCTTTTAGCTGGCTTTATGGTCACCTTAAATAAATATAGTGGGCAAGAAGATATTATAGTAGGAAGTCCAATAGCAGGGAGAATACATAAAGATACTGAAAAAATGCTCGGGATGTTTATAAACACTTTAGCTATGAGGGGGAGACCTAAAAACGATATAAGCTTTGTGGATTTCTTTAAAGAGATAAAAAAGGCATCTTTAAAAGCATATGAAAATCAAGAGTACCCATTTGATGAACTTGTAGAAGCTCTAAATATAAGAAGAGATATATCTAGAAATCCTTTGTTTGATGTAATGTTTTCTCTTTACAACTATGAAGATGAAAAAGTTACAATACAAGGCATTGAAGTTGAAGAACTAAGTATAACAAACCCAATTTCAAAATTTGACTTAACATTAAATGTTGGGACTGATAAAGAGGGCTATGGAATAGCATTAGAGTATTGTGTAGCATTATTTAAACAAGAAACTGCACAAAGGTTTGTTTTACATTATATTAATGCTTTAGAAAGCATAGTAAGAAATCCATATGCAAGAATCTGTGAAATTGACATATTATCTGAGGAAGAAAAAAATAAGATACTTAGTGAATTTAATAATACCTATGTAGAATATCCAAGGGAGCAGACAATAGCAAATCTTTTTAATGAGCAGGTAGAAAAAACGCCACATCATATAGCAGTTGTTTATGAAGATGAGCAGCTTACATATCTAGAGCTTAATACAAAAGCAAATGCACTTGCAGCTAAGCTGCGTGCTTTAGGAGTAAGGGCAAATGATTGTATAGCAATTATAGCAGAGAGAAGCACTGAGATGATAGCAGGGATCTATGGCATCATTAAATCAGGAGGAGCTTATGTTCCAATAGATCCAAAGTATCCTCAAGATAGAATAGAATATATGATAGAGGACAGTAGGGCAAAGGTGATTGTGACATACAAAGCAAAAATAGATACACAAATTCCTGTACTGGATCTTGAAAATAAAGAAGTATGGGAAGATGCACCTAAAAGCCTTGAACTTTTTAATAAACCAGAGGATCTACTTTATGTCATTTATACTTCAGGGACAACAGGTAAGCCTAAAGGTGTTATGGTAGAACATTTAGGTGTAGTAAATGTGTGTCACTGGTTCATCAAGAATTATTCTGTAAGTAACCAAACGAGAATCTTGCAATTAACCAACTATGTTTTTGATCCATTTGTAGAGCAGTTATTTTCAAGTACAATAAGTGGAGCTACTTTATATATTGTTGATGAAAACACACGGCTTGACAGTGACTTGCTGATAAATTATTTGCGTAACAATAGCATTAATATTGCGGATTTGCCTCATGGGATAACCAATGAAATAGTAAACTATGATCCGATTCCTTCAATAAAGGTGATCATATCAGGAGGCGAAAAATTAAATACACAACTTCACAAAAAAGTATGCGAAGCAGGATATAAACATTCCAACCATTATGGGCCAACTGAAACAACAGTGGATGCTGTAGTGTATTCATTTGAAGATGAAGAAGAATTGGCAAATATACCTATTGGAAAACCTATAAGTAATACAAGAGCATATATACTCAATGGATTAAATTTATGTGGCATAGGAATTCCTGGAGAACTTTGCATAGCAGGAGATGGTGTAGCAAGAGGATACTTAAATAGACCAGAACTTACCAAAGAGAAGTTTATTACTAATCCATATGGAATAGGCAAGCTCTATAGAACAGGAGACCTTGCCAGATGGTTACCAGATGGGAATATAGAATATCGTGGGCGTATTGATGAACAAGTTAAGATCAGAGGTTTTCGTATTGAACTTGGAGAAATAGAAAGTGTAATAAGAAAGATAGATGATATACAAGACGTGGCTGTTATTGTCAGAAGTGATAAGAGTGAAGAAAGATCAATATATGCTTATTATGTATCACATAGGGAGATAAATATTAATGAAATTAGGGAAGAACTCCGTAAAGAGCTACCTGAATTTATGATGCCTTCATATATGATGCAGATAGAAAATATTCCTGTAACAAGAAATGGTAAAGTGGACAAGTACGCTTTACCGCAAATTGAATATTCATTGACCAAAGAATATCAGGCACCTAGAAATCCTAGAGAAGAGATAGTAGTTTCTGCTTTTGCAGAAGTTCTAGGGTTGAAGCAAGTTAGTATTTATGATAATTTCTTTAACTTAGGGGGGCATTCATTAAGTGCTACAAGACTAGTAAATCAAATTGAATTAGAGACAGGAATGCGTATTCCATTAAAAGAAATATTTAATAATCCAACACCAATACATTTAGCAGAATCTTTAAGAGAGAATAAAATACATGAATCAATTCCTAAGTCAGAGCAAAAGGAATATTATTTAATGTCTTCTACTCAAAAAAGAACCTATCTAATCAATCAGTTGGAGGAATATGGAACTGCTTACAACATGCCTCAATGTTTGAAGCTTAAAGGAGTAGTAAATGTAGATCATTTAAGGGAAGCTTTAATAGAGATGCATAGGCGCCATGAGATTTTACGTACTAGCTTTATGATGATAGAAGAAGAACTTGTTCAGAGAATACATGAACATGTAGAAGAGGATTTTGAGTATATTGAAGATGATATAACTTCACAGCAAGAGTTGATAGATAGCTTTATTAAACCTTTCAATTTAGGAAAGTCACCTCTTGTTCGAATGAAAATCGTACAAAGAATGGATGACTACTTATTGCTGATAGATATGCATCATATTATAAGTGATGGGATAAGCCATGATATTTTTCTTGATGAATTTTTTGCACTTTATAATGGAAAAACATTAAGACCTATTAGCCACCAGTATAAAGACTATAGTGAGTGGATGCGTGCAAGAGATATATCGGATCAAAAAGAATATTGGATCAATACGTTTAAGGAAGAAATACCTATACTTGATCTCCCCAGTGATTTTATTAGACCGAAAAAACATAATTTTAAAGGAGATATGGTATATGGTAGATTATCTATAGACATTTCAACTAAAATTAAAGAATTTGCACGGGAAATGGGTGCAACAGAGTATATGGTGTTCTTAGCTGCCTTTATGGTTCTCTTAAATAAATACAGTGAGCAAGAAGATATTGTAGTAGGAAGTCCAATAGCAGGAAGAATACACAAAGATACTGAAAAAATGCTCGGGATGTTTGTAAACACTTTAGCTATGAGAGGAAGACCTAAAAATGATGTAAGCTTTGGGGATTTCTTTAAAGAGATCAAAGAGACATCTTTAAAAGCATATGAAAATCAAGAGTACCCATTTGATGAACTTGTAGAAGCTTTAAATATAAGAAGAGATATGTCTAGAAATCCTTTGTTTGATGTTATGTTTTCTTTTCAAAGAAATGAAAATGAAGGGATTACAATACAAGGTGTTGAAGCTCAAGAACTCAGCGTAAAGACCGAAATATCAAAATTTGACTTAACATTAAATGTTGGGACTGATAAAGAGGGCTTTGGAATAGCATTAGAATACTGCGTAGCATTATTTAAAAAGAAAACAGCAAAAAGATTTGTTTTACACTATATCAATGCTTTAGAAAGTATAGTAAGAAATCCAGATGCAAAAATCTGTGAAATTGACATATTATCTGAAGAAGAAAAAAATGAGCTTCTTAGTGAATTTAATAACACCTCTGTAAAATATCCAAAGACTCAATTAATTCATCATTTATTTGAACAACAAGTTGCTAAAACCCCTCATCATATTGCAGTTAACTTTGAAGATACTTATTATACTTATCAAGAATTAAATAATAAAGCCAATCAATTGGCACATTATTTAATTGATAAGGGTATACAACCAGAGACTAAAATAGGTTTGTTTCTAGAACGATCCCTAGATATTATAGTAGGTATTCTTGGGGTTTTAAAGGCTGGGTCAGCGTATGTTCCACTAGATCCTATATATCCAGTAGAACGTATTGCAAGTATCTTAAAAGAGGCACAAGCCCCCATTGTATTAACCCATGATGTTACACAGGAAAATCTACTTGGATTAGAAAATATTGAGGCTATTAATATAAATAGCCAGTGGGAGAACATACAAAATTATAGTGTTGAAAATCCTAAAGTAAGTATAGAGACAAATCATTTAATGTACATTATATTTACTTCGGGTTCTACAGGAGAACCTAAGGGCGTAATGGTTGAACATAGAAATTACTTTAATTATTTACAAGGCATAATTAAAGAACTAAATATTGACGCTCCGATGAGTTTTGCCATAGTTTCAACATTTGCAGCAGACCTTGGAAGCACTAATGTATACGTACCTTTAACAACAGGAGGACAAGTTCATATTGTGTCTTATGAGCGTGCGGCAGACCCAGAGAAGTTAGCAGATTATTTTGTTAAACATCAAATAGATGCCATGAAATTTGTTCCAAGTCACTTTGAAGCTTTGCAAGTTTTAGATGATCCTAAAGTGATTATACCTAAAAAAATGCTCATCTTTGCAGGAGAAGTGTGTACTTTTGAAACAGTGCGAAAGGTAAAAGAATTAAGTCCTAACTGTACTATTTATAATAATTATGGCCCCACAGAAACTACAGTTTCTATGCTTTGCTATAAGGTTAGTGACGATGATCTAAGTGCTCCTTACCCAGCTGTACCATTAGGAAGACCACTTAATAATGTTAAGACTTATATTCTTGATAGTTATGGTAAACCTGTTCCTGTTGGTGTTCAAGGAGAGTTGTATATTGGAGGAGAAGGAGTTGCAAGGGGATATTTAAATAATCCGCAGCTTACTGATGAGAAGTTTGTAGACAATCCATTTGATAAAGCAGACACAAATAAGTTATATCGAACAGGTGATAGAGTAAAATATTTACCAGATGGAAACATTTGTATACTAGGAAGAGTGGATCGTCAGATAAAAATAAGAGGATACCGCGTTGAACCTGAAGGAATAGAAGTACTCATTCGTAAAAATAAAGGGATACAGAATGTGGCAGTTACTGTAAAAGAAGATCAACTAGGAGATAGAAGGCTAGTGGCCTATATTGTTACTAGCAAAGATAATATAATACCTGTTGATATTGGGGAAATACGTTCGTTTTTACGTGCACAATTGCCTGATTATATGATACCTTCTGTATTTATTGAAGTTGAAGAAATACCGCTTAATTCCAATGGAAAAGTTAACCTAAAAAGTCTCCATGAAATGAATGGCAATATATTAGCATCAGGACCTTCGTATGTAGCACCAAGAAGTGAGTTAGAATTAGAACTTACCCAAATTTGGTCTGAAGTTTTGAGTGTAGAAAAAATAGGAATCGATGACAATTTTTTTGATTTAGGAGGAGAATCTTTTAAATCGATTAAGCTAGTAAAAAGAATAGATCCATCTATGAGTGTTATCGAATTAATAAAAAGACCAACAATTAGAGAATTAGCAGAATATCTATCTCTAGAAAATAGACAAAAGACAAGTGGAATATTGTGGGAATTAACAAGTCCTAAAAAAGGAAATAGGAAAATAAATTATATTTGTATTCCTTATGGTGGTGGGAGTGCCATTACTTATAAGCTACTTGCCAACGCTTTACCAGAGGATTGTTCTTTATATGCAGTGCAACTACCTGGGCATGATTTCACAAGTGAAGACAAAGAACTTAGATCTCTTGATGAAATTGCACACCAATGTTTAAAGGAAATAAAGGAAAAAGTTACAGGGCCTATTGCACTATATGGTCAATGTGTAGGAGGAGCCTTAGCTATAAAGCTGGCAATGCTTTTAGAAGAAGAAAACATGGAACTTGCAGGTATTTTCCAAGCAGCAAATTTTCCAGAAGCAAGGTTGCCTGGAAAACTATTTGAGCTTTGGAATAAGTTATTTCCAGAAGATCGCTTTATATCAGACAAGAGCTATAAAGAAATGCTAAAAAGCATTGGTGGTGGAGATGAAACTGGAGATAAAGAGGAACAGGATTTCTTATTAAAGGCAATACGCCATGACTATAGACAATACTCAAACTTTTTTACAGAACTACTCAATTATGAAGATAACTTTAATAAATTAAAAGCACCTATTTGCTGTATCATTGGAGAGCGAGATCGAACGACTCAATTGTATGAAGAAAGATATAAAGAATGGGAAAGGTTTTCAAATCAAGTTAATCTTAGAACAATTGACGGTGCAGGGCACTTTTTCCATAAGTATCAACCCAACGAACTTAAAGAAATTATGGCCACTCAACTAGAGTATTGGAAAGAGCCACTAGTAGCTCAAGAAGAGGAAAAAGTAACACAACAACAAAAACGTATTAAGTCTAATATACCGAAGCCAAGTCTAAGTTTGTTATGGATTGTAACCTTAGGACAAGTTGTATCACTTCTTGGATCAACTCTTTCGGGTTTTGCAATGGGTATATGGATTTATCGTAACACAGGAAATGTTTCAGATTATGCCATGACAATGTTGTTTAGTTTGATACCAACTATTGTATTATCGCCTATTGCAGGAGCCATAGTTGATAGGTGTGATAGACGAAAAGTAATGATCTTCAGTGATACTGTTGCAGCTATAGGGACAGTGATTATCGCGTTTTTTTTATGGCGAGGCGAAGTACAGATATGGCATATATATTTAGCAGCAATGCTAGGGGCTATTGCAGGAGTGTTTCAACGACCAGCATTCTTAGCTGCAGTGACACAGATAGCACCTAAACATTATCTTGGACAAGCAAATGGGCTAATACAACTTGGATTAACAACTGGGACAATGATTGCACCAGTTCTTGGGGGAGCATTAGTGGTACTGGTTGATCTTCCAGGAATAGTATTTATTGACTTTACAACATTTATCATTTCTATTTTGACACTGTCTTTTGTAACATTTCCAAATTCATTATTCCATAAGCGAGAAGAAAGTTTCAAAAAGGAACTTATGGGGGGCTGGAATTATATTATTAAAAGAAAAAGTATGATTGCGTTAGTCATCTTCTTCTTATTTGATAATTTCCTAGCAAGTTTTGTATCTGTTTTAATCACTCCTTTGTTATTATCATTTACCACAGAGGTATCTCTTGGTGTGATTGTAGCCGCACAGAGTGCTGGAATTTTTCTAGGTTCATTAGTAATGAGTTTATGGGGAGGAACAAAAAGACGTGCTGATGGAATGATAGGGTTTGTTATATTATCAGGGTTTTCATTGTTTTTGTTTGGCCTACGACCTTCTGTAGTACTGACGACCATTGCCCTTTTTGGTGTAGGCGTTGCAGTTGCATTTATTAATACACACTGGCAAATTATTATTCAAACTAAAGTAGGAATGGAATTGCAAGGACGTGTTTTCTCAATTAACCAAATGCTTGCATCGCTATTAGCTCCTTTTGCTGTTCTAGCGGGCCCGTTATCAGACAATTTATTTGAACCTCTAATGCAAAAGGGAGGAGCTCTTTATAATAGTATTGGAAGGATCATTGGAACTGGACCGGGAAGAGGAATGGCTCTTATGGTTGTAATTGTTGGATTAATAGAGTTAACATGGGGGGTTGTGGGTATAAAATACAAACCACTTCGCTATATTGAAGACATATTACCTGACGCTGTGCCAGATGCAATTATTCTGAAAGATAAAGATAAGCTTCAAGAACTTGCAGATAGTAAAATAAGCAACCAAAATACATAAAAAAATGGTAAAAGCCTTTAAACTGGAAAACTAAAACACCAGTTTAAAGGCTTCTTATAATGAACTAATCCTTTTTTGTAATACGAAATTTCTACTTGAGCATAGAAAAATCTGACTTTTTTATGTAATAAATATCAAGGAATTCACTTGAGCATGTAGATAGGATTGCATCATCTAGCTTGTTAATAGAAAATATACAATCATAGAGATAAAAAGGATGCCAAGAAAAATTAGTAAAGTTTAGGTTTCTTAATTCATCTGATATACCCAACCCCTGTTGTTTAACATAGCTTTCCTTAAGGGCCCATAATGTTGTAAATAGTTCATCTTTATTATTTCTGGAAGAAATTAAACTTATTTCTGATTTTGATAATACTATTTGTGCATCACTTTCTAGATATTCTGTAAGTTCTTGAATATCAATGCCAACTTCAAACTTTGATAGCACACATGCTACACCATTTTTACAATGAGAGAGGTTAAAAAATATATTATTATATCTTTCTAAATAGGGTTTATTATTCACTTTATACTTAAATATACATTTTTCTTTAATTTCATATTCTAATAATAGACCTATACGTAATAATAAATAAGCTAAAAGGCTTAGTTTTTTATCTTTCATAAAATGATAGCAGTTAATTTTTTTAAGCCTTTCATCAGATACCAAGGGTAAGTAGTGATAATAATCTTCATCTGAAAAGGTTTCCATTTCGTTAAATATGTAGATCATTATATCCTCCAATATATTTTCTAGGTCTTATCTATCAATTACAAATTACATACTATTTTATTTTATCTCATATTTATTTTATCTCATAAACATACTGTTTGTCATTTAACATGCTAACATTGAAATATAATTTATTGCCTTCTTGTTTGATAAAAGTGAAGCTATCCCCTATTTCAAAGAAACCATAACCATGATCTAATAATTTAAGGTCCTCAGGGCTAAGTAGGTGCTTATACAATGGGATAACTTCTTTTGAATCAAGATAAATAAGTGTTAAGGCACCTGTTCCACCTTTTACAAGAATGAAATTTTCTCCAACTCCTTCAAGGGTATATTTAACAGAAGTTAAACTTTCTATAAGTTCTTCTTTAGGGCTATCAATAAGGGTATTTTCTATAAGTTCTTCTACATATTCTTGAATGATTGGAGCTATTATAGGTTTTAGATCAATAGTTTGCTTAAAGGTTAAAGATGTATCATCATACAACTTTACCTCACTGCCGTTTGTTAGAGCAACTGTATGAGAACCATAATTTTGATGCGTTGCATTGTTTAAACGCCAATAATTGCAATGGGTGCTATCAATAACCTGGTCTCCAGAAATATAAAAAGTAAGGTGTTCATCATTAAGACTTGGTTCCCCATAATTGTTGTTAATAGTTAAGATGTAGTTTCCGATTGTAGTTTGCGTTTCCTCGATAGTGAGATACCCTAAATCTGAAGACAAAAGGCCTTCAGCAAGCTTATTAAACTTACCATCTTTGTTATTACTTAGAAGGGCGTTGGAACTATAATTATAGATAAAGGACTTAGATTCAATATAGTCTTTTGAAAGTGTTATGGTTTGTGCCTTTGCATCCCACTTAACATCATAGCCTAAAGCTTCTGAAACAAACCTTAAAGGAACATAGGTCGTACTATTATATACACGAGGGGCTACTTCTAGAGCAATTACTTGATTCCCTTTTTGCACACTAGTATTATCTATTAACAACTTTACTTGACTTCCTGATTCATTAGTAATATAGATTTCACCAGTCTGACTGTTATAGTTAACGCTACTTCCTAAACTTTCTGAAATAGTTCTAAGAGGAATAAGAGAAATATTGTTGACTTGCTTTATCAGGGTTTCACTTAAATCTAGTTCAAATTGACGATTTAGATAATTAATAAGTACTTTGGTATTTGGTGAGCTTGCATGAATAAGATGGGAATTTCCCAAGACCCCTCCTGTTATAAGCATGGCTGAAAGTATAACCTTTGATAAATTCTTTTTCATAAATAATCTCCTTCTAGTCAGTGTTGTAATGATTAGCCTATATTATGTAAGCTACTTCTTTATTTATTATATAAAGAATATAGGGAATAATCAAATACAAGTAATCACATATCAATAAGATTAGCCCACAAAAAGGTTAGTTTTTAAAGGTACGTGTAAATATGGTACAATTAAAGAAAAAATTTCGAAGGGGGAACACCTATGTTTCGCAAAAATCATGTTCAACAACTCACTCTTGAAGA
>JAEYPM010000106.1 GCA_023410675.1 Bacillota bacterium
TATAATCTGCGTATTCACATACTGGTGTGTTATCATTTGAAACATAAACAACAGTTCTTGCTCCTTGATCCTTACAGAACTTTGCTGCTTCTACGATCTCTTTTGTATTTCCACTTCTTGTTGAAAAGACACATATAGAGTCTTTAGAGAATTTTTTATGGCCCATCACCATAAATTCTGATGCGATCATGCTGTGTGTTTCTATATCAGATTCTGTATCTAACCAATACTTCATTGGAAGTGCATGAGCATAAGTTCCTCCACATCCAATAAAAAAGATATTTGAAAATCCTTGTGTACAGATTTCATCTGCTGCTTTTTCAATCTGTGGTCTAAGTGCTATTGCATCATTGACTACCTTTTCATAACGTGAACTGTTAAAGTTAAACATTGATGTTTCCTCCTTGATGTCTTATATATTTTTGTATAAATTGTATTAGGTTGTATTATAATGTTATATTATCACTTGATTTGGCATTTGTAAATAGTTTTTTTAATTTTTTTGTCGCTTTTTGGCGATTATGGACGTGCCATTTTTTGTATCATTAGCAATACTTACTTTTTATATCTATATTCTAATTGATTTTCAAGTCTTTTATATACAAAGTGCACAATACAAGCTTTATTCTGACCACTTACGCAAAAATTCTATGAGCTCTATTGGTTCATCTATTATAGCATCAGCACCATCAAGTTCTCCTTCTTTGGCAAACCCATAACTGCACGCTACAAAAGGAATCTGATTGTATGTTGCTGCCTCCATATCAAAATATCTATCTCCTACCATAACGGCCATGTTAGGCTTTGCCTTTTGAAGAAGCATCTGGAGCGTATCATTTTTTCTCTTCCCTTCAACTAGTGGCTGAAAGTAATCAAAATATTCATAAATGTTAAGCTTTTTTGTTACGAAATGAATATAGTCAAGCTCTGCATTAGAACAAATCGCTGTTAAATAACCCATATTTTTGAGTCTCGCTAAAACTTCCACAACACCATAGTAAGGCTTATAACAGTCTGCATATTTATTTTCAGAGTACTGGGTAACTTTATGCCAAAAAATATCATTAACTTCTTCTGACCGATTCCCGAAAAATAGTTTTATCGTATCTTCATCCCTTGCTCCGAAGGTTTTTTTAATGTCTTCCTCTGTAAACGAGGTTATTCCATAGTCATTTAATGCATCTAAAATGGCAGGAACTGCATGACACTCTGTTCTATTTAGTGTGCCATCCAAATCAAAAACAACGAGTTTCTTATTCATCCTCATACACACACCTTCCTCTTGTTATTTTCATAGTTTAAAATGCATATTATTAAATTCCTATCTCACACATCACATCATATAATTTTATATCAAGGCTTTTTTTCATGCTTAAAGCTTCTTGGATGTCATAGTCTACAATCTTATTATCTTTCATGGCAATCACACGCTTTCCTATTCCTTTGTCTAATAACGCTACGGCATAATTCCCCATCTCACTTGCAATAACCCGGTCTCTCAGACTAGGAGCTCCTCCTCTTTGCACATGACCAAGAATAGTTGCTCGGCTATCAATTCCAGTTAGCTCATGAATCTTTTCAGCTATTTTTTCTGAATTTCCTACTCCTTCCGATATAATAATAATAAAGTGTTCTTTCCCTTTTTGTTTTGCTTTTAAAATACGTTTTGCAACCTCCTCAATTTCTATAGGAACTTCTTTAGTAATAATCTGAGTTGCCCCACAAGCAATTCCTGTATTTAATGCTACATGCCCTGCATATCTTCCCATAACCTCTACTACACTGCATCTATGATGTGATTGAGACGTATCACTTAATTTATCTACCAAATCGACTACTGTATTCATAGCTGTATCATAACCTATCGTATACTCTGTACATGCTATATCATTATCTATAGTGCCAGGTATACCAATACAAGGAAGGCCTAATTCTGACAAAGCTTTAGCTCCGTTATAAGAACCATCCCCTCCTATAACTATTAAGCCATCCAAACCTACTTTAATGGCATGTTCATATGCTTTTTGCCTATGTCTCACTTCATAGAATTCCATACATCTAGCCGTATATAAAATAGTCCCCCCCTGTTTTGAAATATTCGACACACATTTCGCAGTCATTACCCTGTAATTGTTTTCTAATAGGCCATTGTAACCTTTAATTACGCCTAGGGGGATAATATTTCTATTAATGGCAGTCCTGACTACGGAACGGATTGCTGCATTCATCCCAGGCGAATCCCCTCCGCTTGTAAGAATTCCAATGCACTTTTTTCCATCTCGCATATTAAGCACCTCTTCCAAGTTAAGTCTTTTCGTTACCAATTAGTACATAACGTATTATAACATTATAATACATTATGTACTGTGATATGTCAATTAGTGTGAATGTTTGAGCATAATAATAGGAGCAAGAGTTAATAAAACTCCTGCTCCTATCTGCCTATAAATAAAACTTCAAGCGTTCTGTACAATAAACCTGCCTTGATATAAATAGTGGTTTTCCCTCTGAATCTTTCTGCCTGTCTTTAAATAATAATAAAGGCGTGTTATTTTTAACTTTTAACAAAGCTGCGTCCTCTTTAGTTGCAATGTATACTTCCACTGTTCGAACACTTTCATCTACATAGATATTATATTTTGTCCCCAAAAGCTCAAATAGCGACCCCTCTAAGCTTTCGTTTAGCAAAAACTCAAGCGTCGGTGCGTAATGGTTCGTCTCGATCATCGTCGGCTCTTCATCCACAAATCGAAGGCGCTTTGTACATAAAATCTTCTGTGTTTCCTTTATTCCAAAATAATCTATGTAATTTTGGCTTGGGTAGATCATTTCACTACTCAGCAGCTTTGTTGTCGGTTTCTTCCCTGCCAAAATACAAGACCTAGTAAATCCAAAATCATCTTTAGCCGTGTAGAGGGATTTGGGAGTGGCAACAAATGTCCCTTTTCCTTGAGAGCGCTCAAGAATACCCTCTTCTACTAGCTCAGTTATTGCACCACGTATTGTAATCCTACTTACCTCATACTGATTCATAAGTGCTGCCTCTGAAGGTAGTTTATCTCCAGGTTTAAGCTGTCCTTTTTTAATTTGTTCTGTTAAAATATTTAATACTTGTTTATACATCGGTACAATACTATTTGGATTTACTTTAGTACTCATCATCATTTCCTCCCAGAATAATTCCCGTTATTATTATATAATGTTATATTATATTATAACACGTTTAAAAACAAATTCTACGTTTTTTTCTATTATGCCTCGTTTGTGGCTGAATAAACTCTGAGTTTTCTTCTATATGTAGCTTGTTACTTGTCTGTACAAAGTCTTAATTATATCTCAGAAGATTCTTTTTCTAATACTGATAATCCATTTTAAAAATATCATAAAATAATTTATCTTCTTTCATTTCAATATTATGATAAGAATTATGGGGATCTTCTACATCTTCCCACTCTGGGAATGTGTAATAGACATCTCCCTTTTTTAAATCATATACATAAATGAGTACTCTCGTATACATCCATCCTTCTTCTGGTTCTATTTCTTCCAATTTGTTACTGTAAGTTGCACATAACACCCCATTTGATAATACTTTAGAAACTTCAAAGTTACCATTTTCTATTTTCGTCTTAAGAGCTTCATTCATCGCCTTACATTCCCCTTGTCCCTTAATGCTGTTTCTTTTGATCTAATTCACATAGTATAAATTAATATTTAAAATGTGAATTTAATAAATTTCACTTATTTTATCATAAGTTTGTCAAAACTTCCATGTGTTATTAGTGAAGTTATACCTGCTTATTTTTGTTATTTTTTATTTGATTATTCATTATATTCTTTATATAATAAGTAAAGAATTAGCTTGATTAGACCCCAAAAACAGGTGTTTTTAAAGTCCTAAATTTAGAAATCTCATATACAATTTTAATCACATCAGTGAAATTATCAATAAATGTATATAAGTATGTCTTTAAAATGCAATTAAAACC
>JAEYPM010000107.1 GCA_023410675.1 Bacillota bacterium
TATAAGCTTTAACTACTTCTAATTTAAAATCTTCATTGTAATGTGTGGACATAGTTGGTTCCTCCTTGGATAATATTTATTATATATTATCCGAACGAAGTGTTACAAATTTAATATACCACTACAAATTATGGAAGAATATTACCAGCAGCCTTATAAATATCATACCACTCTTCACGACTTAAATAAATATCTGCTGCTTTTATACAATCTTCTAATCTACTTATGTTCATTGTCCCAATAATCGGTTGCATACGTGCAGGATGCCTAAGGATCCAAGCCAGTGCAATCGTTGTATTGGATACGCCATATTTTGAAGCAATTAAGTCAATCCTAGCGTTAAGCGAAGGAAATTTTTCATCATTAAGAAAACATCCCTCAAAAAATCCATATTGAAATGGAGACCATGCTTGTATTGTAATATCATTAAGACGACAAAAGTCTAATACACTACTATCTCTATTTATAGCTGCTTCATTCTCCATATTAACATTAATCCCTGACGAAATCATGGTGTTGTTTGTAACACTAAGCTGAAGTTGATTCACTATAATAGGTTGTTTAATCCACTTATTTAATAGCTGTATTTGCATTGGATTATGATTTGATACACCAAAATAACGAACCTTTCCACTTGAGTGGAGCTTATCAAATGCTTCAGCTACTTCTTCCGGCTGGACAAGAGCATCTGGGCGATGCAAAAGAAATATATCTAAATAATCTGTCTTTAGTCGTTTAAGACTCCCATCCACTGCACTAAGAATATGTTCTTTTGATAGATCAAATGTACGTGTTGGAATAATGCCACACTTAGATTGTAAAATTATTTTTTCGCGTATAGTGCTATTCATTTCTATGGCATGTGCAAAAAATTCTTCACAAGCACCTCCGCCATAAATATCTGCATGATCAAAAAAATTAATACCCTTTTCTAAAGCACTTTGAAGATAACATTTTGCTTGTTCCTCCGTTAAACTGTTCATACGCATACAACCAATCCCTACGATTGGAACCATTAAGTCTGATTGACCTAATTGTATTGTTTTCACCCGACCCTCACCTCAACTAACTTTATTTTGCTAGTTTATATATCTCTAAAACATCTTGCCAATATAATTTCTTAAGTCCTCCTATGGGCTGCTCATTGCCATAAGCTTCTTTTGTTGCTTTCTTTGCCATGAGTTCAAACTGACTTTCTTCTATACCAAGTTCTATAAGTGTTGTAGGTAATCCTAACTTTTTATAAAACTCACGGAGCTTAGAAATTGCCTCAGTTATTATCTTACCTGGTTCTCTATAACTACCCTCTATACCCATAACATTTACTGAAAATTGTATGAACATATCGACATTTTCTTTATAAACATACTGCATCCATGCAGGTGTCAATACTGCAAGTCCTGCTCCATGTGCTACATCATATATAGCACTTAACTCATGCTCCATCCCATGGCACGCCCAATCTTGAGAACGCCCCATACCAAGTAGATCATTATGTGCAACAGTACCACCAAAGCCAACTTGGCACCATGCATCATAATCTTTTGGATTTTCTATAACTGAAAGTGCATTTTTCATAATTGTTTTTAGTGTTGCTTCACAGAGTCCATCTGTTAAATCTGTCTGAGTTGTCCTTGTAAAATATCTCTCGAAAATATGGCTCATCATATCTGATACGCCATTTGCAATCTGGTTCTTAGGTAATGTAAAAAAGAACTCAGGATTTACTATACTTAATAATGGGCGAATGCAATGATTTGTATAACCTAATTTCATCTGTTTATCTTCATTACTAATCACACTACTATTACTTGATTCGCTCCCTGCTGCAGGAATTGTTAATATCGTTGCTACTGGAAGAGCCTTATTAACATCTATGCGTTGTTCATAAATATCCCATATATCCTCTTCATTACACACACCTATTGCAATAGCTTTTGCTGAATCAATAACGCTTCCTCCACCTACTGCAAGAATTAAATCTGCCGCTTCTTTTTTACATAGCTCTATTCCTTCATAGACTAAAGATAAACGAGGATTTGGTACAACGCCACCAAGTTCTACAAAATCTATGTTACTTTCATTTAAAGAAGCAACGACAGCATCATACAAACCACTATTTTTGATACTACTTCCTCCATAATGCAATAATACTTTTTTTGCATGCGGCTTAAGTAATACACCTATTTCATGTTGGGTATCCTTTCCAAAGATAACTCTTGTGGGGTTATGAAAATCAAAATTTAACATACACTCTCTCCTTTTCATGCTATGATTTTATTCATTCTGTCACTATGTTGTTAAAAATTAATTAAATGTAATAATTACCTTAATAATATCATATAGTTCGTAAATTGTCAGTTATTTTCCCTGACTACTAGTTTATATTTTGACATCTATATAGCATTCACATTTAGATATTCATTTATACTATGTGCATTCATTTGAAGAAACAACTTATATTGCCAAATTCCATGCTAACAAATAAATGTATATCTTATGGACTAAAACAAGCTAAGGTTTTCTCCTTAGCTCGCTTTAGTTTAAATTATTGGATGATCTTAAAAATTATGCATGAATAGATTCTATTTCTGTATGGTGATTATCTTTTGTAAACAATACTTTAAGTATAATTGGTGTAAGGATTGACGAAGTGATGATAAGTAAAATAACTGAAGTAAAATAGACAGGCTGTAAAAGGCCAACAGCTAATCCTTTTTGAGCAACAATTAAAGCAACTTCACCCCGAGTCATCATCCCAATACTGATCTTAAGAGAATCTTGATTACTAAAATGACATATCTTACTAATTAGCCCACATCCTATTATTTTGGTTACTAGTCCAACTAATACAAAACATAATGAAAATAAAACGATCTCTGAAGATAAGTTTTCTATTGATGTTTTAAGTCCTATACTAGCAAAGAAAATAGGGCCAAACATCATATAGGAATTAATATCCATTTTTTCTGCGATATAATCTGCATCTTTAATATTGCATAAAATAATCCCAGCAACATATGCCCCTGTAATATCTGCAATACCAAAATACTTTTCTGCTATATATGCAAGAGCGAGACAAAGTGCTAGTCCCAAAATAGGAATTCTTCTTGTATGTGAGTACTTATTGCATATTTTTTTAAATACTTTATAAATAACAAATCCAACAACCATAGAAAATATAAAGAAAAGTAAAGTACTTATAATAACTGTTGAAAATTTCGCATTTGGAGTTTTAAAACCTATTACAAAAGTAAGTACAATAATTCCAATCACATCATCAATAATTGCTGCACTGACTATAGTTGTTCCAATACTTCCTTTTAATTTGCCAAGTTCTTTCAAAGTCTGAACTGTGATACTCACAGATGTAGCTGTCAAAATTACGCCAATAAATACTGCTTTCAGAAAATTTTCTGATCCCCATGGTTCAACTCCATAAAATGCCATATATAGCAAGGATCCTCCTAACAAAGGCACTAATACACCCATACATGCTATTAAAAACGCCTTTGGTCCACTCTTGATCAAGTCCTTTAAATCTGTTTCAAGTCCTGCTCCAAACATAAGGAGTACAATACCTATTTCCGCCATAACTGATAAATACTCTGTCTGATTTACCAATCCTAGTATACTCGGTCCTATAACTAGTCCTGCAATGATCTCACCTACCACTTGCGGCGTTTTTAATTTATTTGCAAGAATACCAAATAATTTAGCAGCAACAAGTATAATAGCAAGTGACTTAAATACTTCATATGTTTCCATGATCCTCTAATCCTTCTTCCTATTTACAAAATTATTTTCATGTATAGAAACTCATGTCATTAACATTTTAACAGCACTTTCGCCAAAAAACAATAGTATTGTTTGGTTATTTTCAATAAGATCTACCCATTTAATTTCTCTAATACCATTCTGATGGTACTGGATTTTTGTCTCCGAACAAGTCTGGATTTCTTTTCAAAAAAATGCTCACTAAATCAACCATCTTTCGTACATCACAGTAATACGTCTTAGCTTCACCGATTTTACCTATATGTGCAATTTTATTCTTAAGCAAAGCTTCCTCAATCTTTCCATAGTTTTCTGATATATCACCTCTTGAGTGATCATGCACACGCATCGGTCTATCAATAAACCTTCCATCAGGAGTATGTATTATAAATGGTATATAATCATCTGTTAATCTCTTTGGTACTTGATTCCATTCTTCAACCCCATGTATTATGGTATTACTCCTTAACCCACATCCAATAAAGAGAATCTTCGCTTCCATTTCATATAATTTTCCCAAGCATCCATTTCTAGAACAAGGGGTATCCGTGTTTTCTTCACCCGAAACATATTCTTTTGCTCCTTTTCCTAGAGCTGCAACAGAAAGTATTGGATGCAACGAACGAAATACCCCCTGTCTTTTCATAAATAAATTAGATAATATCCCTACACATGAAGGTTCTGTTAGTGGATTGAACGTGCAATTTTTTTCATCAATTGTAGCCCATGTATGGGTTGGAAAAATAAGTAATCCTTCACTTAAATACTCAATAAAAGCATCTAATATTGTTTCTGCTCCATTTTTAACTTCTCCTATGGACTTCATTGAAGAATGAATTAAAAGGGTATCATTTCTTCCTATTCCTAAATCTTTTATTTGTTCTATAATATTCTCTTTTGAATAAACCATTTTACCCCTCCAAAATTATATTTGTTTTCAAATGAATGACGTCAAATTAGTTGTTAAACTGCATCTTAAACTCATTTGAAATCATAATCATTGTCACCATAAAAGCTACAATATCTGCAATAGGGCCCGCATATAAGATGCCATTAATCCCCAAAATTCTTGGTAAAAATATAATAAGTGGTAATAAGAAAATTACCTGTCTTGTTAGTGATAGAAAAATACCTTTTCGTGGCTTCCCTATTGCAGTAAAGAAGTTAGAAGTAATCGGTTGTAAAAAATTCAAAAACGTGAAAAGTAAAAATATCCTAAAATAGTTTGTTCCAAATTCAAAGTATTCATTTGATCCTTCACCAAACAACCCAATAATTTGTCTTGGTAATAATAAAAACATTAAAGATGCTATCATAGCTAATACAAAACCATAGGAAATAGCACGTTTATACGCACTCTTTACACGCATATATTTTTTAGCTCCATAATTAAAACTGACAATCGGTTGAAGTCCCTGTGATATTCCTATTATAAAAGAAAAAAACAGCTGATTAACCTTAGTAATAATACCTGCACTAGCTAATGGAATTGCCTGTCCATAAGGTGAGCGTGCACCATAATAGGTCAATGATTTGTTCATAACAATCTGTACCACCATCATTGCAATCTGATTGCTACAAGCTGCTGCTCCCAGAGAAACAATTCTTGTGATATATTTTTTTCTTATTCTCAAATGCCCTTTTCTTAGTTGAGCAGTTTTATAGTTTCTAAGATAATAAAATACTATTAATGCTGATACTATTTGTCCAATAATAGTTGCTAGTGCTGCTCCCTCCATATCCATATCAAATCCAAATATGAATAATGGATCAAGAATTGTATTAATAATAGCACCAGCTAAATTACAAATCATAGTAACTTTAGGACTCCCATCTGCACGAATCAGATGTCCGCCTCCTGCTCCAAGAATTAAAAAAGGAAAACCTATTGAAGTAATGCTAGTATACGCTTTTGCATAATCTAATACCTCTTTAGGTGCTCCAAAAAATGTCATCATGGGTTCTAAAAATATTTGCACAACAACACACAATAATATCCCCATTCCAAATAACATAACTGCTGAATTCCCAATGTAATACACGGCTTCTTCCTTTTTGCCTTTTCCCATTGCAAGATTAAATGCTGATGCCCCTCCAATTCCAAATAGTAATGCAATAGCCACACAGGAAATAGACAGTGGAAATGCAACATTAGTTGCAGCATTTCCTAATTCACCAAGTTTCCTTCCAATAAAGAATTGATCAACAATATTGTATAAAGCACTAACTAACATTGCTATAATACTAGGCACTGCAAATTGCCTTAATAATTTATTTACTGGAACTTCTCCTAATGGATTACCATTTACTTGTTGTTTTATTATTTCTTCTTTCATTATTAGTCTCCATTTCTTTTGCAAGTCACATACATCATTCTACAATATTTTATCTTATAAACTAAAAAAATAAAACCATACATATTAATTAAATTGATTAATGTGCATGGTTTTATTTTCTCATAGTTTATCAATGTATTCTTTATATCCTTCTTCTTCCATTTTATCTTTAGGGATAAACCGCAATGCAGCTGAATTGATACAGTATCTTAATCCTCCATATTCTCTTGGTCCATCAGTAAATACATGGCCTAAATGTGAATCTGAGTCTTTACTTCGCACTTCGGTTCTTACCATATTATGACTAAGGTCTTGTTTTAGATTTATTATCTCTTGGGAAATAGGCTTTGAAAATGAAGGCCATCCACATCCTGCGTCAAACTTATCTTTTGAGGAAAAAAGTGGTATGCCACTTATTATATCTACATATATTCCCTCTTCAAATTGAGTGTAATATTCATTTTGGAAAGGTGGCTCAGTAGCGTTTTCCTTTGTAACTTTATATTGGATATCTGTTAACTTTTTCTTTAAATCATCTGTATTTTTTTCAATCAATTGAATCACCCATTCCATATTTGTCCTGTGGTTTTTTATAATGATTTATCTTTAGGCCCTTCAAAAGGCCAAATTTTAGGATAATCTTTTATCCCGAGAATATCAAAAAGTTTAGATTGTGACTGATAAAGTTTTTTGGAGATATTAATCCCTCTATATAGTGTATCATTTTGTTCTTCTTTATTCTTAAAAAATAGTTTACACCCATTTTCTAGCGAAATAGTTTCTCTACTAATAGTTAAATATTGTAAAATAGGGTCTCCAACCACTAAAGAAATCCCAGGTTTTTTTGGCACCCCATTCCACCACCATGATACAATTGGATGTTTCTGCGTTTTTTCATCGACACATACACCTGTACTTGAACGAATATAGTCGTTTAAAATATAAATATCTCCATAAAAAGGACATATAATTTCACTTACATTTTTAAATAGTCTCATTATTGCTGTTTCCCAGCCATGCATTGATAAAACAGCAGAGTCTAAGGAAATTGAAAAATGACCAAATCGATATCCTATTCTTGTAGGACCTATTTGCTTTGGAATACTCATATCAACAGAAACAACTGGCTTCGTAGGATACCATACTACTGAATTATTTATATTTTCACTCAAGTATTGTTCAAATAATTCTAGTGTTGTATATTTTTCTTTAGGTGGCTCATATAAACCATATCGTCTTGGCAAAGCTTCAGGAATAGTCTTTTCGATGACTTTAAGTAGATTATGAATCTTTTCTTGAGTTAATGTGGCATTAAACCACCAAGATAATTGAATAACTGAAAACCTTTCAGTCTTCTCTATTGGTAATACACGTTTTACTCCTGGTACCAAAATAATTTCATTAGTTTGGAGGTTTTCAATCACACCCACTCCATTCTTGGCTATAGCTTTACCTAGTCTAAGTAATTCCGCAATACTTTTTTCATCATTACTTACTGGCTCAAGACTACATTCAATGAGATAACTTATTCCTGGTAGTTCCTTGCTAATATGCAAAGGGATATCTTCATCTTCCAATTTGATTTCTCCACTAGCAACAATTTGCCCACCATTTAATGGTAAGACAAACCCTTCTTTATTAAGAACAATATTAAACTGATATGATAAAATGCCAAAGTCTTGCTTATGTATTGTATAGATTCTTATATCATAGCTCATGAAAATATCCCCTCCTCAATGCATCCTTGCATTCCTTTAATCTTGCTCAAATGATTTATTTTTCCATATAGCTCCTTGAGGGACAATTTTCATAAGGCATATGTCATCACCCATTTTTATACTTTTATGAAGCTCTATCTCTACGAGACACTCCAGTGCTTTTTCAAAAAGAACTTTACTGTAGCCTGTTGTACATTGGCACCATGTATCAGTATCTAAGTGCTCTACATCTGAAAGCATTGGACAAGGGCAATAAGGAAATTGTAAATAGATGGCACCATCGACACATGAAAGTCCTGCTGCTCTTGCCTTATCTAAGTTATCAAATTCCTCGAAACTAGATGATTCTGCCACTAGTTCTTTTACTAAAGCTAATTTTTCATCCATTCCATAGCCACACTGACAATTCATCCTAATCTCTTTAACCTCTGACTTATTAAAATAATTTTCCAGCCTTTGCATTGTAGATTTCACCCATGTAGGATTATCCTCTGTTTTTGCACAATCATCTTTTCCATAGACTATTTCTCTTGCCACTCCATCATTACTCTTATTTTTGACAGCATCATAAATTTTTTGTTCTTGGATCTTTCTTATATCAAACATATTAAACCCCCATTTTTATTGACTGAGTTATAATTTCTGATGCCAATTATAGAATGAACTTTATTTTTTTACTTCTGAATTCTTGCCCATTTATAGAATTCACATTTTAGCCTTAGGAATATCTAGTGAATTAATTGCGTTATTTCTTTATTATCGGGATACACAAATCAATGACAACATGCATTTTCTCTCTATCTATAGCATGATAGATATCTAATCCATACCCTTTGCCCATTTCATATCCACTATGTGGCAACCAAATAGCAAATACCCCTTGGAAAGCAGTGAAAATATCTTTTACTAACCCATCAAAACGGTAGAAAGCAAACTTACCACCTGAAATTGTTGTTAAATTCTCAAGAGGACAATTTTTATCTACGGTCATACAAATATCATATAAACATTTATCTACGTTTGTAATCGTTGGATCATCGAAAAACCGCTCAAGCAAAAGAGTGTCCTCTTTAAAATACTTATTGTGAATTTCTATAAAACTCTGCCAATTTTCCCCAAGCTTTGTGTAGTTTCCAATATGCCTTTCACAAATTACTGTGAAGTCATCAAGCTCCCCAATTAATATCTGCTCATCATACTCTTCAAATGATTGAAATCTAGCCAATTTATTTATGTCATAGGGATGCCTAACATATAGATCATTTGTATGCTTACGATATCTTTCTGGAGAAATATGATAGTGCTTCTTAAAAGCCGTGCTATAATTCGATAAACTATAGCCATATTCAACTCCAATGTCTGTAATAGACTTACCTTTTTCAAGCTTTAGCCTTATGGCACTTTGATCCATTTTAAAACGTTTAATAAAAGCATAGACACTTTCACCTATCTCTGACTTAAAAACTCTACTAAAGTAGTATTTTGAAAAATAGCAGTGATTTGCAACATCTTCAATAGAAATTTCCTCATCTAAATTTTGAATAATGTACTCAATACTTCGGTTCATTAATTCATTTACTATCATCATCTACTGCTCCCATCTACTACATATATAAAACATTTTTATACCATGAAATATTCACCCGAAATACGTAGCGTTGCACTTCCTCCAAACAAAATATCATTTCCTTCTTTCATCAGACTTACTGAATTAAATACTCTATTGTTTCCACCTTGTTCAACTTTTATCGGCATGCCGTCCCATAGTTCATATTTTAACATATAATTAGCGAAAGCACTGTTTCCGGATCCAGTAGCGGGATCTTCTAAATATCCAAATTTTGGGGCAAAAACCCTTGTATGAGCATAGTAATTTGAAGAACTTGTCTGCATGCAAAAAATAAGTATAATATCTATATTATTTTTTAAGCAAAACTCTTTAAGTGTGTCCATATCTGGGTAAACAGATACTTCAGTATCAAAATCTCTAATAGGCACAATCAATGTCCTCAGTCCTGTATCAATAAAGTCAAGGGAATAATCTACATAGATTTTTTCAGGGGAAATACAAAGAGCATTAGCAGTATCTTCTAGTGAAACAGGTATAGTTAAATGCTGTGCCTTAGGTGCTGTGATGTGTACAGAATCATCCGTATCAAGGTGGTTATAAACAGTGATTAGACCCTTTCTATTTGTCTCCACTGTTACTTCATTTCTAGCTCTTAATTGTTCATTACTTTTAATAAGATCATACATTGTAGCTACAGTTCCATGACCACAAAAATCTACCTCACACTCAGATGAATAATAAATAAGCTTTATATCTGCTACATCAGAGTCCAAACAAAATACTACCTCAGACACAAAGCCTTTATGCTCTTTCCCTACTAAAAGCATTTCTTCTTCTGTCAATTGCTTGCTCCCTGTAAACAAATAAGCAGCAGGATTCCCCATGGATTTTCCTGATGTAAAAGCATCCACCTTTTTATATAAAAATTTTCGCATCCTATATCACTCCTATCTTAATAGTTAGTTTAATAATACTTTACAATTATCTTTGCCTTTTCTATAATCTCGCATGATAGCCTTATTTTTACACATATGCCTTAGATGGTCAATATATTTAAAGTAAAAACAGTATGTTTTTTTTAAATATTCATACTGTTTTTACTTTAAATACGGTCTTGGATTGATATCTGTAATTCCTTTTTCCTTAAATTCTTTTTTTAATGTAAAATTTAATAAGGTGGCTAAAGGATATGTAAATACACTTGGTATCTTTATTGTAAACATTTTTTGCACTTTATTTGGTACTATTTCTCCTAATAGAATATGTTTTAACATGCAGCTAAAACCTCTTATCATCCTTTTTCCAATGAGTCTAGTCTTTTCTAGTGCCACTCCATTTATAATGGGTGCCATGCCACATATAACACCGCCTTGCCAATTCATGCTTGTTTCATAAGCAAAGTGTCTACATGTATCTAAAACAGGCTGATGAACATTTAAATAATACATGCCACCTTGTGCAATAGCAAAAAGTCCTTTCTCTTTAAATCGTACGCCTCTATCAACTAAATATTCCATACATAATATTACAGGATAGGGGAGGGTATTTACATATGTGGGTATAATGATTCCTGTTATATCATATTTATTTATAAGTTTTTCAAGTTGATCTATAGATTGTTCATCTTGATAAAAATCAAGTATATGTATGATTTCAGCCGTACTCCCTAATTCCTGTGTGAGTAATTTAAAGGTCCTAGCAATACTTGCGGAAGTTCCATTTTTACGCATGCCTGCATTAATTAATAAGATACTTTTTCCTTCCATTAGAAGAATACCTCCTCTATGATATCTCTTATTATATCCTCCTTTTTTTCTGCAATATCATCTGCTTCTAAAATGAGTGTTTTAAGGCATGCATCCATAATTTCATTGTTTTCATGTACCAGACTTCTAAAGCTTTTCTTTTGATCTTCTGAGTGACTTTCTGATACGCCTATAACTACACCTTTTAGCAGGGTTTCATCACCGTCTAATATAACTATTGCCATAAGCAGCCTCCTTATTGACTTAAGGCATTCTCAATTGACTTTAGATATGCTTTTGATGTCACTTTAGCCCCAGATACAACATCTACGTCCACCCTTTGCTCTTTAATCACGTTATCAAAAAGTTCCTTGCTTACATCAGGTGTAAGTGGAGAAGAAAGGAGTTTAATGTCGATAATCTTGCCTTCTATTACTTTAACAAGGACCTCACTTTGCCATCTGCTAAAAGAATATTTACCAACATATTCGCCATCATTTACAGTAGCTATATTAACACTATTTATTTCTACTGCCTTTCCTTCATCAATATCTTTCATTAAAAAAATCAATCCCACACACGATAAAATAATGATCACAATAAATAGTCCAGCAACAATCTTTATAAATTTCTTCATAACCTCATTCCTTTTTTATCAAGTTTTATTTATCTGTTCTACAAAATAATTAATTTTCTCTTCTGATAAAGTACTAATGTCCGTTTTTCCATCTGCCTTTGGAAGTGCTTCTCCTCCCTTTGACTTTGAATTTGAAATCATTTTAATAACGAACCTTTCAAATAAGTTCATCTTTTTGAAACAAAATGCACCACCTAACCCCTGTTTTGCTAAAGCCCTATCAACAAGTTCTTTAGGAAAAGAATTTTCGATATATGATGAAGCACTTTTATCATCCATACAAGACACAAAAAGACCCAATTTTTTTTGATTTAAACATTCAAGATTTTTAATACAGAACTCTTTGACTTCTTTTTGAATCATTCCAGCATAAATGGATCCACCAATAATCACTTGATCATAAGAACCACACTGAGGATCTTTGTTTTCTCTTAAGTTAATTACCTTAACTTCTCCACTAATTTTTTTAGCAATATCTGTGGCACATTTTTCAGCAGCACCATATTTTGAAGCATATACTATTATAGTTTTCATCATCTTAATCCCCCTTTCAATAATTCATCTAGTTTAAATATGTTCTCACTTAGTTTATAAATACACTTGTATAAACTGTCCATTTCTTCTTCGCTAAAGTCCTTATAGACATATTCAAGAAATTTCTCTTCACGCCCCTCTCTTGCATTGAAATAATCTTCACACTCTTTTGTAAGCTTTAGTCTAAGAATTCTACTATCATTTTCGTCCTTTTCAATTTTAACAAAACCTCTTGCTTCAAGTCTTAATGCTAGTTGTTTTACATTTTGTCTTGAACTTCCAATAAAATCTGCGACTTCAGTAAGCATAGGTGGCTTTTCTCCCCATTGTGCAATAATCGCAATTAAAAACCACTGTTTTGTTGTAATGTCTTTGTCCCACCTATCCCCCAAAACTTGTAATCTATTAGCAAGTAAAAATAAAGAACCAAAAATAAAATGTTCCTTTGTTATCGTACTATTATCCATCTCATCTCCTCCATTACGTAACCTATTACCTATATACGTAATATATTACGTATATAGGTGTCTGTCAATACTTTTTTATAAACTTCTCTCTTTATCTTGCCTTGAGAACTTTACATTTATTTCTTAATACTTTTTCACATCTATAGTATTATTAAGCATTTCTGACATAATAAGCATAAATATCGCAAATAAAGCTAAATATATTGGATATAAACCTATGCTTATATAATCAGCAATCCATCCAAATACAGGTGGCATAAAGGTACTGCCCATATAGGCACTTGCCATTTGAATCCCTATAATAGCTTGTGAATTTTCATGTCCAAAGTTTGTGGGCGTTGCATGGATAATTGATGGATATATAGGTGCACAGCCAAGACCAATTGTAATAAGGCCTATTAATATAGCTATACTTCCTCCATGTGGCATTCCTACTAAAATAATTCCACAAGTAATGAGCAGAATACCCATTCGTATGAGTCGTTTATCTCCCACTTTATCCGCAATAAATCCGCATATAAAACGTCCAAAAGTTATGCCGGCAAAAAAGAAGGATGCAAATCGAGCAGCCATTTGCGGGTTGATGCTCCTATATGATACAAGATAGCTGCTTGCCCATAGCCCCGTTGTTGTTTCAAGACTGCAATAAGCAAAGAAAGTTAGAAGGACAAGCTTAACACCCTTTATATTGGTGGTTTCTAAAAATCCAAGAGGCTTTAATACGTTTTTTGTTGTCTCTTCAGTTGTATTTTGAGTAACACCTTTCTCCTTCCAAAGCGGTAGTGTTATAAAAAGTATGCTGGTTAATACAATTTGAACAATAGCCACTGTTCGATAGCCATTATGCCATCCATAACCACCTAATAAGAAATAGCTCATGATGTATGGACTAATTGATGCCCCAACTCCCCAAAAACAATGTAGCCAGCTCATATGTTTTGGAGCATAATGTAAAGCAACATAGTTATTTAGAGCAGCATCTACTGCACCTGCACCTAGTCCGTATGGGATAGCCCATAGACAAATCAAAATAATAGAATCAGAAATAGAAAATCCAAAGAGTGCTAATGCTGTCATCATCACACTAATAGTCGTCACAAGTCCTACGCCAAATCTCCTAGTCAGTTTATCAGACATAAGACTTGATATTATGGTTCCACCTGCAATAATCATTGTCACAATTCCAGCGTAAGACATAGGCACCTGAAGTTGCTTATACATAACTGGCCACGCTGAGCCAAGCAAAGAGTCTGGTAAACCTAGACTTATAAAAGAAATATATATAATAATAAGCAAAATTGAATACACAAAACGCCTCCTAGTATTTTATCTTCCTCTTTTTAATAGTTTTATCATAAATATAAATTATAGAAGCTATAATCCATTTCATTATACTATAGCAGACTTCCGTAATCTATAAAGTATCCATCATAAATGCAATATACTTATATGCCAAAAAGCGGCAAGATCATACTCACCGCTCCTTTTGTTTAACAACATCTAATTTTCATCGACATCTTATTTTTATGCTATTTGTTTTTATGCTCTATATTTTATGATCTATATTTTTGAACTCTTTATCTATTGGGAATCACACAATAGTACAGTTATTCTTTTCGAATAGCACGCATAGCGTTTAAAACTGCAAGAAGTGTCACACCAACATCACCAAATACTGCTTCCCACATAGTCCCTAACCCCATAGCTATAAGTATGAGTAAGATTACTTTTATTCCTAAAGCAAATACTATATTTTGAATGATTATTCTTCTTGTTCTTTTAGCCACTATAATGGCTGTAGCTATCTTTGAAGGTTCATCAGTCATAATAACGACATCCGCTGCTTCTATCGCTGCATCAGAGCCAATTCCTCCCATTGCAATACCTATATCAGCTCTAGCTAAAACAGGCGCATCATTGATACCATCTCCAACAAATAGAATCTTCCCTTTTGCTGATTTTTCTTTGTCAAATCCTTCTATTTTCTCAACTTTTTGATCTGGGAGTAGTTGTGCATGAACTTCATCTAGTCCAATTTGCTTTGCGACTTTAGAAGCTACAGATTGATTATCGCCTGTAAGCATCACTGTTTTCTTAATACCTATCTCTTTTAATGCCCTTATTGCTTTTTCAGAGTCTTCCTTAATCTCATCAGATATTACTATATAGCCTGCATAGTTGTTTTCTATAGCAATATGGACAACTGTTCCAATAGATTCAACTTCTTTAAAGACTACATTTTCTTGACTCATCAGCTTAGTATTTCCAGCAATAATCTGTTTTCCCTGAGCTATAGCCTTAATCCCTTGACCTGGAATTTCTTCATAACCTGTTACTGAATTCTTATCTATCACCTTACCATAAGCACTGATAATAGAAGTAGCTATTGGATGACTTGAGTAACTTTCTGCAAAAGCTGCAAAACTTATAAGTTCCTCTTTTGAAAAGTTGTTTTGTGGCTCTATATTTGTTACTTTAAATACGCCTTTTGTTAGTGTACCTGTTTTATCAAAAACCACTATCTCAGCTGCATTCAGTGCTTCAAGATAATTCCCTCCCTTAACAAGGATTCCGTTTCTTGATGCTCCGCCTATACCCCCAAAGAATCCAAGTGGTATGGATACAACAAGTGCACATGGGCAAGAGACAACGAGAAATGCTAATGCTCTGTAAACCCACTCTGAAAAAGTTGCTCCTTCTATAATAAAAGGTGGTATGATAGCTAGAGCTAATGCTAAGAAAACAACAACTGGTGTATAGTATCTAGCAAACTTGGTTATAAAATTTTCTGTAGAAGCCTTCTTGCTACTTGCATTTTGAACCAAATCAAGTATCTTTGCAACCGTTGATTCTTTAAATTCCTTTTCTACCTGAATTGTAAGAAGTCCATTCTTATTTACTACGCCGCCTAATATACTATCTCCTACTACCACTTCTCTAGGAACAGATTCTCCAGTTAACATAGAAGTATCAACCGTAGAAGTGCCATCAATAATCTTACCATCAAGAGGAACCCTCTCCCCTGGTTTAACAACAATGATGTCATGAATATTAATTTCTTCTGGACTAACCCTTCTAAGCTCATCGCCTACTTTAAGATTTGCATAGTCAGGTCTTATATCCATAAGCTCAGCAATAGATTTTCTTGAACGATTGACTGCTAAACCTTGAAATATTTCTCCTAATTGATAGAAAAGCATAACTGCTACACCTTCAGCATATTCTCCAATAAAAATTGCACCAACTGTTGCAATCATCATTAGAAAGTTTTCATCAAAAACTTGGCCTCTACGTATATTCTTTAGTGCTTGTAAAACTACATTTCCTCCTGCAATTAAGTAAGCTAGCAGATAGAGCACTACCTCTACAGTACTTGTCAATGTCATAACAGTTGCTGCACCTAACAACACAATACCCAAGACTAACCTAATGACTCCTTCTTTACTATTTTCGTTATGGTCATGTCCATGTTCGTGTTTATCATTATGAAGATATGCAACATCTCTTATGGAATTAGATTTACGTTTCACCTCAATAACATGAACATCTGGTTCTATTTTGCGAACTATCTTTTTAACTTGTTCAATAATCATGTTTTGCACAGCACCATTATCTATTTCTATAGTAAGTTTTTCTAACACAAAATCTACACTAGCTGTTCGCACACCATCAATATTATTTGATTCTCTTTCTATCTTAGCTGCACAGTTCCCACAGGCTAATCCTTTTAATTTAAATTCTTTTATTAATGTATGATCCATAAATTTCCCCCCTAATAGTAAGTTAATTTTCATTAGGCCCTTAAGAACTGTGATCTTAGGCTGACTACTCAAAGTATTTGATTAAATATGCAATTGTGATTGCAAATAATAGCTTATATTTTGTAAATTTATTCTCTTATTTATGCATATAATATACATATGAACATTTGATTACTTGTTCATATGTATATTATATGCATATTGGCTTTATTGTGTCAATATGCTATAAAAAAATATTTTATATTACATCTTACGCCACTGTTCTCTTGTAATACAAGTAATATGTTCTGTTCTTATATCATTCATTAATGGCCATTTCTTATCTTTTTCAGTATGATGGTATTTAAAGCCACATTTTTCTTGAGCACGCTTAGACTTCTCATTTCCCTCAAAGTATCCACACCAAAGCGTTGTTAGATTTAAATCTTCAAACCCATGACGCATAAGTTCACGCATAGCTTCTGGAATAAGCCCTTGTCCCCAATAAGGTACCCCAATCCAGTAGCCAATTTCTCCTTCATCAGCCTTGTTCGTAATATTACTACTTTCTCCAATCATAAGTCCAATACTTCCAATAGCCTTATCTTCTTCCTTTAACGTGACTGCGTAAGTTTCTGGCATAGAAAGAACATCACGAATAATATCTCTACTATTTTCAACACTTGTATGAATAGGCCACCCTGCAATAGGTCCTACACTAGGATCTTTTGCATATTCATATAATGACTCTGCATCTGTCTCTATCCATGGTCGTAAAATTAGTCTACTTGTTTTCAAAACCACTTCATCATCTCCCTTTTAAATAAATTTAATGACTATCATATACTATTACATAACTAATATCAATAACTTAAATAGTAATAAGCCACCAAATCTTTTAGTATTTTGGCGGCTTATTACTGTTGACTTAATTATATTGACTTTCCCCAGCTTCTTTGAAATCCTCTATAGTAAACAATTTCAATCACTTTTCTTTAAGTTTGTTAAGCTGCATGATTATTTCTTGATACGCTTTTTCTAATTCTTCTTTATCATCATCTTTAGACAGCATTGATAGTTTCCCTATGATTTCTGAAAGACGATTTTTTAGTAGCACAATTTGATCTTCTAGTACTTTATTATAACTTTTAGCCTTATCTTTTCTAGATAAATACTCTTTATAATTCCCGTTAAATACATTTATCTGCCCATTTTCAATCGTCATAATCTCATTTGCAATTGCATGAATAAAATGTCTATCATGTGATACAAATAGTAATGTCTTGTCATATTCTCTAAGTGCTTCTTCTATCACTTCAAGACTAGGAGTATCTAAATAATTTGTAGGCTCGTCTAACAATAACATATTGATATCTTGTAGTAATATCTTTGCAAAAGAAACCTTGACCAATTCTCCACCACTTAGTACACACACTTTTTTATATACGGATTCTCCTCTAAAAAGCAATCTAGCAAGTAATAGCCTTGCAAAATTTTCTGGATAGATACACTTCTCCATAACATTCTCGATAATACTTAAGTTGCCATCTAAAATATTTAGCTCTTGATTAAAATAACCTATCTTAGCAGTCTTAGAAACTTTTATACTCTGATCATTATCAATTATCATTCTTATAAGCGTACTTTTCCCACACCCATTTGAGCCAATCAAGGCAATCTTTGCCCCATTTTCAACAGAAAAGTGTGCATTTTGAAAGAGCATCTTATTGCCAAATGTCCTATTGATATTTTTCCCTTCTATAATTATTTTACTATAAGATGGATTAGATTCTAAAATGTCTAACTGAATTTTTCTTTGCAGTCTTGGCTTTTCCTTAACTTCAAGATGTTCTATTCTTCTTTTAATATTTTTAATATTACTATCAAGATTAGCTTTTGCCTTTTGTCCTCCCATTTTATGCAGTCTGGCTTCAGAATTCCCCATTCTTTTAGGCGGTCTATTTATGGTTTCTCCCTTCTCTTTTATCTTATGAATAACTTGATCTAGTCTCTTTTTTTCACTAATATATTTTTCATATTCAACCTTAGCTCTTTCACGTTCCTTGATCTTTTGCTGATGGTAGTCACTATAATTTCCTTTATAAACTTTAATTTTCCCATCTTCTATTTCTAAAATCTGGTCACATAACTTATCTAAAAAGCTTCTGTCATGGGAAATAACAATCAATGCCCCTTTATACTCTTTAAATTTTTCTTCCATAAAAGAAATGCTTTCCATATCCATATTACTTGTTGGCTCATCTGCAAATAGTAACTTATTATTCTCTTCCAAAGCTGCAGCAACTTTAAACCGTGTCTTTTCTCCCCCACTCATGTTTTCATTCCACTTAGAGCTAACACCAAATGTACTAGCCCATTTACTACCTAAATCTTTATTCTTAGGTTCTTCTAGCTGTGATATATAGCTTACTTTCTCATATACTTTTATAGTCCCTTCATCAGCTTCTAGTCTTTGACTTAATAGATTGAGTAGCGTGGTCTTCCCTGAGCCATTTATTCCTACAATCCCTATACGATCTCCAAAATAAATTTTTAGATCATCTATTTGTATTATTAAACGTTCTTCAAAATATTTTTTTATTTTACTGCACTCGATTAATAACATAAAAAATCCTCCCTATTTTAGAGAGGACAGTATTATACATAAATAATAATCTTTAATTATGATTTACACACTATGAATTCAGTATGCGAAACAACATTTCGTAGTGAAATAAGTTAAATAGTTCCGTTGTTTCTCAGTAATATCTATAATAAAAAACTATTTATGATATAAGCAAGCTACTTTTTGCTAAAAATACTATCCACCCATTAATTCAAATAAAATGCACATCAATAAAATCTAAGACAAATATAAATGTCACAGATTGTATCATGTTTCATTTAAATTCATTATTTTGAGTGAATTATATTCTCATCGCCTTAAAGTACCTTACCTTTCATAATTATTGTTTCTTGATTACAAGTTTGATTATATCTTTTCTCAAAGTTAATGTCAATATGCACTCTTTATGTAACTCTGTTGATTTTGATAATCATTTTGACTTTTATGAAAAACTATTTTAGTCCAATGTATATATGAATTTCTGCATTCTCAGGATCCGCATTTTGATATTCTTCAAAATCACAGATATAGGAGCGTGATAAATCCATCAGCCAAAGTTTTTGCCAAAACTCTACAACAGCTGTAAGCATATTCCCTTTAACAATAAACTTTGCGTACTTTCCTGCTGGCACAACCATGCTCGTTAGTTCCTTAGAAATGTCCTGCATCTTTGTTACCTCACAGCCTACAAAAACAGTGTAATCATCCATTTCTGTCCCCACATAATCCGTATAAATGCCCAGTGCCTTTGAATTTGCCTTATTCAAAATGGTTGGGTAACAGTTTTCTAGGTAAAACTTCTGCCATAGCTTCCCTATAGTTTCACTCATTTCTGGTGATTGATTGTTAGTTCTAGCTGAAATTCCAATAATAGTTTTCTCTGGTAAAGTTATTATTTCATAGTTCATCATATACACTCCTTTTATTCTTGATAAATCAAGCTTATCACAGCAAATATGACAACTATGTGTCATCTATTGATTCTTGAATCTAAACAAAGTGTAGGGTTATGTAATATTTTATTCTATATGCTCTTCTTTCTTCTGTAGCTCTGGTACTTGAACTGATGAAAAAATTTTTCTCACCTATTTTTTGAAGTTGACTCGTATCAAAATATCCTAGATCAGCTAAAAATAATTCCTTTTCTGAAAGTGTTTCGATTATTTCAGGTAATGCCAAAGTATCATGGGGCATCCTTGAAGTAACGTTGAAATGGGTGATAGAATGATTAATTGTGCTATAAAGTGTTTGAATTTTAAGAGTAGCTTTGGCATTACGTCCACCCATTCCAGCATAATCATCTGCTACTTGATCAGGTAAAGAAATAGTCGTAGCATCTAAAATCTTAACATCAGAGAAGTACTTTAATAGTAATGAAGAGTGACTTTCTAAAGCATTAGTATAGATGAGTGAAAAGGCCTTTTTCAATAATTCTTTTAGGAAAGGTACACTATCTTGTAATCTTGCACCAATTGCTTTTTAGTTAAAGAAACACCATTTTGGATAACAGCACACTTTTCAGCAATAACTTCTTCAGTAATATTTTTGGAATCTAAAAGGCCTAAAGACATTGCTTTTGCAAAAGTTTCAGGTAGCAGTTTAGAATGACGTTTCATAAAGCCAGATGATTTTGCTGTTTTTTCAATAATTGATGGTATAAAAAGTTTAAGAAGTCTAGATACTAACCTTGCAATATGCATGGGAACCCTCCTTTGTTTAAGTGATATTAGACTATAGAGGTTTCCCATTTTTATTGTTTTTCTTACTGGAAAGATTTAGTCTAAAGTTTACGCCTATGATTACCAAATCAATGTATCAACAAAAATTTATGCAAATTTACTTAAGAACTCTTCCAATACTTTCTTTGTTGCAATACCAGCATTTTGGCTTCTCTTTTTAATCTCTTTTAGGATAGATGGATTTGATGCAACATACTTATGCCCAATTTCATTATCAAATGCCCTTAACGCATCTACACACATATCAAATACTTCTAAGTCATCTACAGTTATCAACGTTACAATAATATTTAGTTCCTCATCAATTATTTCATTATCAAGACAGTAAATAAGCTTTTTTTGCCATTCTAATGGTTTAGTTAAAACTTGTTTTGATAATTCTTCCCAATCACTAGCAGAAAATTGAGATAGCATCTCTTGGGCAATAGAAAAGCCATCGTAATACCATGAATTAATCGTTACATCTTCTAATAAAAATTTGTCTAGTTTGTTATACATTAATCATCACCTCGTGATAAATATAGTAATAGGCGTTTGCTAAACGCCACAACCCGTATAAACACGGGATATTTTTTCTTGCAAAATAGAATAACTCCTCATGAATTTATGGTAAAATTGAATTGCTAAGAAACAAATCCACCAAAATCCAAAAAGGAGCTATGTCTTTATGATACCACAAAAACAACTTTCATTGGCAGAAATTTATTCTGATTGCAAATCTTATTTTGAAAATGATAAACCTCATTTTCTCTCTTTATTAGAAACTACCATTAATCTTGATGAAATTATTCCATCTTCTTTTATTAATCATTTTTACACATCTACTGGTAGACCACGCAAATACCCATTAAATTCAATGCTTTGGGCATTTATTCTTCAACGTGTTTTTTCTATTCCTACAGATTCTCTTTTAATCTTTTTCCTGAACTATTCCAAAGAGCTAAGAGATTTCTGTGGTTTCACTAAAGTCCCTGATACCTCTAAATTAACTCGTTTTAAGCAAGACTTTTTGCTGGACTTACAATCTATGTTCCATAATCTTGTAGACCTTACAGAACCGATATGCCAAAGCATAGATGTTCATAAAGTGGTTAAACAACTTAAAGCCTATAAAAAAGTGCAGGGCTTGATGATTCTTACGATCCTTACAAGCTGCTTATGGTTCTATGCCCTCTCATGCTTGCTGTAATAATGAGATTAAACAGCTCTACATTAACGGACATTTTTGTTATGTCTATAAGTTTGGACACATTACCAATGGACTCGGGATTGTTAGAGATATTTCCTTTTATAACAAAGACTTTCTTAAGGATCACCCTGAGATTATTGTTGCTAAAAAGTCTGATTCTCTTGATGATGATAAATCTCTCCATGATGCCAAAGCTCTTGTTCCTATACTTATAGACTTTTTTTCAAAACATCCTCTAATTAACCCACGTACTGGTATTCCTTGTTGTCCTACTAAACCGGATCTTCCTATGAAATATGAAGGTATTTCCAAAAGTAAAAATGCCCTTACACACTATAAGCTTGTTTGCCCAAAAGTGAAATGGATAAAGGGTGCTAAGCGTAAATATAAACGTCAATGTTATTGTGAAACCCCTTGTACGTCTTCATCTTGTGTATAGCAGGACGTAAAACTCAAAATGCAAAAACACTTCATGCTGACCTGCTTTTATCAGGTGTTACACAACTTATTATAGTAATATTAGCCGATAAAATCCATCAGCATCAATACATAAGAAGTTTAAAACCACTTATTGCATAATTTTATAACCACTTTTTTAAAGGAAAACCATACCTTTATTTTGTTGTACCCTTTTTTAGTATTTCTCAACTAAATTTCACTACCAATAATAATTTTTAATTCTTACAAGCTTAAAAAAGTTGTTAATCACTTTGAAAGATTAGTTTCGCAATTACTCAAATATAGTAATTAAAAGCCACATGGTTTAGGTGCATTAACACACCCTGTTGGATACCTTGATATTACATCATCTCCAATTTTCAAAACGTCAAGCTCAACACCATCGATTATCTGCCTATGCCATGTAGTTCCATCACTTAATCTTTTTGAAATAACTGGAGAATCTCCAACTTTTTTAATATTATTGATGATTTTTGATTCACTCCATGAATCTGGAAATAAAGTACTTTTCTTAAGTTTAGAAATATTACTATCTAATAAATCCTTTGTAAACTTAACATTTTTTGTACCATCTGGATTTATTGAAAGCTCCTCAACTGCAAAACTAGGATTCTCATTCTTAATATTCGATGAATGTCCTCCTATAACTTCATTTTTATTAGGTAATTTACGTTGTCCCTCTAAAATTTTATTTTGCATTTCAAGACTAATAATAGTATTAGTGTTATTCGCTACCTTTACATTTTTTAATGCTATGCTTCCATTTCCATGCTTTTGTAAATATATTTCATCTTCTTTAGTTAGCTGTTTATGGCATAATAAAAATACAGAGTTATGCAGCATAAATATGTATAACTGATTGTAAGAAAAAGAGGCACTTGCTAACAATCATAAATCCCTTTATTGTTGAAGTTGCGAAACCATACAGTAAAGGAGAATGAAAGGATGTTAAAGTTGCCTCAACAAGGGTATATCAAATATTTGTATGAAAATGAAGACCTTTGTATTAATCAAATCAGTGAAAACTTAGATATTGATTGGAATCAAACATTTATCCCTAAAAAAGATTCGGCTTGCAAGGTGATGACTAATGATTTTAAAGATATTATTAAAGTTATTATACAGGAAGATTTAATAGTTTCGAGAAAGCAGCGCCATACATCAAAAAGAATCTATGAAAGATTAGTAAGTGAACATAAGTTTCAAGGTTCTTATCGCACTGTCTGCGTTTATGTGAAACAATTTCAAGAGGCTCTTCGTAATGAAAGGAAAACTATTGGTGAAACCTTTGAACGCTTAGAACACATTGGAGGGGAAGCACAAATAGATTTTTGTACTATTCAAGTACATAAAGATCAAGTGTTGCAGGATTACAAGCTACTTGTGATGTCTTTTCCTTATTCTAATAAAGCTTTTGTACAACCTATGCCTTCAGAGAATCAAGAGTGCTTTTTAGAAGGATTAAAGATGCTGTTTGAGAAGTGTGAAGGTGTTCCTAAGCGTTTATGGTTTGATAACTTATCAGTATTCGCAGTTCAAAAAAATGCTTCCAGCTACTATACAAAGCTATTTAAAACAAGAAGAAGTCCTTCAAAAAGAACGTCTAAAGGCTATGTATCACTGGCTTGGCAACTATACAATGACGGATATTGAACAAGTTTTGGCTTGTGCCACAGGGAAAGAGACCACATTTATCATAACTAAACACTTAAATGTGCTAAATAGTCATATAGAAGACTCTCTACTCTTAGAAGATCCCTATACACCAGAAAGCTTACAAGGGCGATCCCAAGACTTAAGTGTTTATGATGCACTAACCAGTGAGAGAGGTGAAAAAGCATGTCGCTAAATGAACTTCAAACATTGTGTAAACAGCTTAAACTGGCATATGTAGCACAAATAGTTGAAACTAAAAATGATTCTTCATATACACAAAATGTTTGTGAATTATTGAAAGAAGAAACGTTAAGAAGGCAAAGTGCAAAGCTTACAAGATTGGTTAAACAGGCAAGTTTCTCATCATTAAAAACCTTTGAGGATTACAATTATGATGATATCTATTTTAAAGGAAGATATGATGCTCATACATTAAGAACTCTTGAATGGATTGATAAAAAGGAAAACATCATCTTAATGGGTAATGTAGGAACTGGTAAAACACATATTTGAATTGTCCCTAGCTTATCTACTTTTTCCCTAAGAGTATTATGGCATTTACCATTATTGATATTCGATAGAATAGTAATATTTACTTAAATTGCAATTTCAAATTGAACATGCTTGGTAATTAAGTTGATTAGACCCCAAAAACAGGTGTTTTTAAAGTCCTAAATTTAGAAATCTCATATACAATTTTAATCACATCAGTGAAATTATCAATAAATGTATATAAGTATGTCTTTAAAATGCAATTAAAACC
>JAEYPM010000086.1 GCA_023410675.1 Bacillota bacterium
AGTATCATTTATCAAAATGGATGTTGAAGGTGCCGAAGAGCAAGCCTTATTAGGAGCTAAAAATATTATTCAAAAATATAAACCTAAATTAGCTATATGTGTTTATCATAAGCCAGAAGATATAGTAAGACTTCCTTTGCTAATTAAAGAAATACTTCCAGAATATAAAATATACTTAAGGCATCATACGGGATTTGATATTGAAACTGTTTGTTATGCATATATTTAATCTGATGTTGTATTGATTTTGTCTAATTCAGCTTTAAGCTAACTTTGCCGAGTAAGGAAAAAAATTAGGGATTATCTTAAGTGTTTTAATATAAGTAATTGCGAAACTAATCTTTCAAAGTGATTAACAACTTTTTTAAGCTTGTAAGATTTAAAAATTATTATTGGCAGTGACAGTTAGTTGAGAAATACTAAAAAAGGGTACAACAAAATAAAGGTATGGTTTTCCTTTTGAAAAAGTGATTATGAAACTATGCAATAAGTGGTTTTAAACTTCTTATGTATTGATGCTGATGGATTTTATCAGCTAATAATACTGTAATAAGTTGTGTAATACCTGCTAAAATCAAGTCAGCATGAAGTGTTTTTGCATTTTGGGTTTTGCGTCCCGCTACACAAAAACTTGTTTTGAAGTGGTTGATACCCTGTTCCACAACTGAACGTATTTTATAGGTCTCATTCCACTCATCTGTACGCGTAAAACACTTGGATAAGCACGCAGGTCTTTTTCAGGATAAATGTAGAACATTCTTCCACAAGATGAAGACGTACAAGGGGTTTCACAATAACATTGGCGTTTATATTTACTCATAGCTGTCTTTATCCATTTCACTTTTGGGCAAACAAACTTGTAGCGTGTAAGGCCATTTTTACTTTTGGAAATACCTTCATATTTCATAGGAAGATGAGGTTCAGTAGGACAGCAAGGAATACCATTTTCATTAATAGGACACTGTTCATTTTTGATTTTAGAACGACTATTAAGAGGAATATAAGCTTTCTCAAACTTCAAATTATGAAGTAAGGCTTTATAGATGGTACCACTATCAAATGCTGCATCACCAATGAAAGTATGTGGGTTAATTAGAGGATGTTTTGCAAAAAAGTCAATAAGTACAGGAACAAGAGCTTTGGCATCATGGAGAGATTTATCATTATCAGGAGAATCAGGCTTTTTAGCAACAAAAATCTCAGGGTGAGCCTTAAGGAAGTCTTTGTTATAAAAGGAAATATCTCTAACAATCCCAAGTCCATTGGTAATGAGTCCAAACTTATAGACATAACAAAAATGTCCGTTAATGTAGAGCTGTTTAATCTCATTATTACAGTAAGCATGGGAAGGCATAGAACCATAAGCAGCTTTGTAAGGATCGTAAGAATCATCAAGCCCTGCACTTTTTTTATAGGCTTTAAGTTGTTTAACCACTTTATGAGCATACTTAGGATTATTTTCAGTTACAAAAACCTCGATTCCAGAAGTATCAAAAATAGTCATAGAGGCTTTATGAAGATCTATGCTTTGGCATATCGGTTCCGTAAGGTCTACAAGGTTATGGAACATAGATTGTAAGTCCGGCAAAAAATCTTGCTTAAAGCGAGTCAATTTAGAAGCATCAGGAACTTTAGTGAAACCACAGAAATCTCTTAGCTCCTTGGAATAGTTAAGGAAAATGATTAAAAGAGAATCTGTAGGAATAGAAAAAACACGTTGAAGAATAAATGCCCAAAGCATTGCCTTTAATGGGTATTTATGCGGCTTGTGGCGTTTCACAAACGCCTAAGTGTTTTAATAAAAAGAGAGGAGAATGATAAATGGATTTACATGAAAAACAAGGGTTGAATAGAATAATTAATATTATTAAAAAAGAGGGAAGACCCATTATTATTTTTGGTGCAGGGGCTTATGGACAAGTTGTATATTGTATATTAAGACATAAAGGGGTTATAGAAAATGTGAAAGCCTTTTGTGATAATGATAGACAAAAACATGGAAGTAGCATTTATGGGATAGAAGTGTTAGACTATGAAACAGCAAAAAGAGATTATTCTAATTGTATTTTTATTATTGCAAGTATTTATCATACAGAAATAGAAGATCAACTTAAAGGATTGTGTGAAACAAGTTTTTATACAATTTATCCTCAGCAAGTAGAGTATAGCAAAGATTGGTATGAATTAATGTATGAGATTAGATCAAATGCTGTAGATAACTGGAATAACATAAATAATACAGAATTTATTTGTAATATGAATAAGTTGGAAGAACTGTTAGCAGACCAAGAATCAAAAGATGTATTAAAGAATATAGTAAACTTTAGAAATACAGGGGATTATAGCTATATTGAGAACATCTATAATCCTTATGTACTCCAATATTTTGACAATAGTATTATTGAACTTAGAGATGATGAGTTTTTTATTGATTTAGGTGCATGGGAAGGAGATACAATTTGTAATTTTATCAAGGCTTCAAATAACAAATATAAGCGTATTGTGTCATTTGAACCTGGAGAACAACAATTCAAGGCAC
>JAEYPM010000093.1 GCA_023410675.1 Bacillota bacterium
TATCTAGTAAGCTCTAACACAGTGTTGTCCCCCTATTCTCGTGAGAATTTGTGTTTCTAATGGGACAATACCATATTGTTAGAGCTTTTTCAATTTGTAAATTTAACTAGCACAACAAGTTAAATTAATATAATCTAAGTCAATATTTAACATATGCATTCTATAACTAGTGTCCCTATTTAAACTTATTTTTATCCTCATTTGCAGCATTTTGTCAGTCACTTGAATTTCCCATCACTAAAATAACGCGTCTCTTTGTTTATACAAAAAATAATAGTGCATCTACATAAGCTGACTTTTATGTGAGATACACTATTAATAATTGATTATTTTATTATATAATGGTTCCACCACCAACAACCACATCTTCCTGATAAACAACTAGTGCCTGCCCTGGTGTTATTGCTCTTTGAGGCTCATTAAATATGCACTTAAGCTTATCTTCACCAACCATCTCTATGGTACAGTCTGCAGGTTCATGTTTATATCTAACCTTTGCCTTTGCATAAAGTTTCCCTTCTAGTTTCTCAAATGGCATAAAATTTAACTTGTTAGCATATACAGTATGCTCAAAAACATCCTCATGATCTCCAAGAACCACCGTGTTATCTTCTGGATGAATGGCTACTACAAAAAGAGGTTTTCCTAGCGAAATACCTAGTCCTTTTCTTTGACCTATAGTATAGTGGATAATTCCTTTATGTTCACCGAGTATTTTCCCATCTTTAGTAATAAATTTTCCCTTTTTAGGCTCTATGCCTGTCTCTTCTCTAATATAATTAGCATAGTCATTATCTGGTACAAAACAAATTTCTTGACTATCTGGCTTAGTTGCAACTAAAAGTCCAATCTGTTTGGCAATAGCTCTTACTTCTTCTTTAGTATATTCACCTAAAGGCATCAGCGTATGTGATAGTTGATACTGATTTAAGTTATAAAGAGCATAAGTTTGATCTTTTGCTAAGGTTTTTGACTGTTTAAGCATAAACCGTCCTGTTTCCTTATCTTGTATTACCCTTGCATAATGACCTGTAGCAATGTACTGTGCCCCAATTTGCAAACTTTTACTTAACATGGATTCCCACTTAACATATCTATTACAAGCAATACAAGGATTAGGTGTCCTTCCTTTTTGGTATTCTTCTAAAAAATAATCAATGACGTCTTTTTTAAACTCATCTCTAAAATTTAGGACATAATGGGGTATCTCAAGCTTTTGACAGACTCTTCTTGCATCATCTACAGCAGTTAACCCACAGCAACCGCCATCAATATCTGCTACCTCATCTTTTTGCCATATTTGCATCGTCACCCCAATAACATCATAACCTTGCTCTTTAAGCAAATATGCTGCAACTGAGCTATCAACGCCTCCTGACATACCAACGACTACCTTTGGCTTACTACTATTCATTAGCTAACTCCACCTCTTCACCATGTGCATGGTGATCATCATGCTGCTTAGGTTCTTTTAGCCCTTCAATCGTTATATTATTTTTTCGTGCATAATCCCATAGTGCTGCTTGAAGTGCTTCTTCAGCTAAAAGTGAGCAGTGCATCTTTACTGGTGGCAACCCATCTAATGCTTCTGCTACAGACTTATTTGTTACTTTAAGTGCTTCCTCGATTGTTTTCCCTTTTACAAGCTCTGTTGCCATAGAACTCGTTGCAACAGCTGCTCCGCAGCCAAAGGTTTTAAATTTTGCATCTTGAATAACACCATTTTCAATGCTTAGGTAGACCTTCATAATGTCACCACATTTTGCATTACCTACTGTTCCTTCACCACTTGCATTTTCTATTTCTCCTACATTTCTTGGATTCATAAAATGATCCATTACCTTTTCACTGTACATATATAGTCACCTCATTATCGATCGTCAAATTTTATATTATTGTTTATTTTTAAGAAATGCTTCATATAATGGAGACATTTCTCTCATTCTTTGCACAATTTGTGGCAAAATTTCAAGTACATAATCTATTTCTTTTTTTGTATTGTCATCACCTAGTGTAAACCTAATTGAACCATGTGCTTTTTCATGGGGTAAACCTATTGCTAGTAAAACATGAGATGGGTCCAGTGAACCTGAAGAGCAAGCTGAACCACTTGAAGCACAAACTTCTTTCATATCTAAAAGAAGTAGGAGTGATTCACCTTCTACAAATTCAAAAGAAAAATTTGCGTTATTAGGAAGTCTTAAAGTTCTATGTCCATTTAGTCTTGAATGTGGAATGTTATTTAATACACCATCTATAAGTTTATCTCTTAACTTTGTCATCTTCTCAATTTTTTCATCAAAATCTTGATAAGAGAGCTGCATTGCTTTAGCAAGACCTACGATACCAGCCACATTCTCTGTACCTGAGCGTCTTCCTCTTTCTTGGGCTCCACCATGAAAATAGGAACCAATTTTCACACCTCTTTTAATATAAAGCATGCCCATCCCCTTTGGTCCATGGAGTTTATGAGCAGATAAGGATAGCAAATCAATATTTTCCTCTTGGACATTGATCTTCACTTGACCAACTGCTTGAACAGCATCTGTATGAAAAATAATACCATTCTTTTTAGCTAGAGCACCTATTTCTTTAATAGGCATAATGGTTCCAATTTCGTTGTTAGCATACATAATGGTTATCAAAATTGTGGTCGGTTTAATGGCTTTTTCTACATCTTCTACATGCACCAGCCCATTTTCATCTACATCTAAATAAGTAACTTCATATCCTTGCTTTTCTAAGTACTGACACGTATGAAGGACAGCTGGATGTTCTATTTTTGAAGTTATGATGTGATTGCCTTTGGATTTGTAACTTTCTGCAATTCCTTTTATAGCCCAATTGTCTGATTCTGTGCCACAGCTTGTAAAAAATATTTCATTTGTATTTGCTCCCAAACATTTTGCAATAGTTTCTCTTGCTTCGTCTACCGCCTTCTTGTTTCCTTGAGCTATTTTATAAATGCTTGATGGATTTCCAAAATTCTCAGTGAAATAAGGAAGCATAGCATCTAATACTTCTTTTTTCACCGCCGTAGTCGCAGCGTGATCTAAATATATTGTACTCATCATAATACACTCCTTAAAAATCAAATATAATAATACTTACATGATATATCCTCTGAATTGACCTTTTCATAATCTTCTATAAGCTGTGATAGTGTAATATTATCTACCACCCTATTAATACTGTCTCTTATTTGCTCCCATACGGACCTTGTTACACATTTATCTCCCTTACTACACTGATGAGATGTGTCTTCACAAGTACAATTGGTTGGTGCAAGTGATCCTTCTAATGCTCTTAAGATCTCCCCAATTGTTATCTCACTTGCATCTCTGGATAAAGCATATCCACCTTGAGCTCCCCTCACACTACTAACTAACTGATTCTTTTTTAATAGGGCAATGAGCTGCTCCAGATAGTTTTCAGATATAGAAAGTCTCTCAGAAATACTTTTTAGAGAGATATGTTTTTCTTTAGCATGTACGCCTAAGTCTACCATAGCTTGAAGACCATATCGTCCTTTTGTAGATAATTTCATCAGTCATCCCTCCAATCCCTAGTCTTTTTGTAGGAATTATAAAATCAGAATAGCACTGCTCCTTTTATTTGTCAATCATTATTATATCCCTTTTACAAAAAAATACATGCCATTAAAAAAACAGCTGATATTCTATACAAGAAATATCTGCTGTTTTGTTAGATATAAATTTTAGATAATAATTTGAATTATAATTAAGTCATTAAATAGGTCTATTTACCTAATCAAAAGCATATAATGGAATATATTTTTATAACTATATAAATATATAAAAAATGAGCTTAGCATTTATCTAATAATATATCTTCAATATATTAAAATCACTTGTAACTTCTGCTCCTATTCCCTATTGTATAATAGGAGCAGGACCCTCATTAGAAAACAAAATACAATAAATCCTAGGCTCATTATTTTATTAAGATGAGTTATTCGTGTAAAAGGGGGATATTTTACCATTTTAACAAGATATGTTATATACTATGCTTTATCTCATAAAATGGTTCCTAAATGATGCACAATATTATAATTTTTATATATTATCTTTCAAAAATTATTTATTAATCTCTTTCTATTATAGATGATAGTTTTTAAATGATCTCTTAATATAGTATATGCTCTATTATCCTATTTTGTTTTATAGTTTATAGAGAATTCACATGTTAAATTTTATTCTATATCCTGTACATCCACCTAAAAGAAATAACATTCAATTATCCTTACCAACAAGGATATTTTTTTAGCCATTCTTCACTCTCTTCATAACGATTATATAGATCATATGAAAGATCTTTGATCTCATTTGAAAGTTCAACAAAATTAACAAGTTGCTCATCGATCTTTTCTATCCCTAAATAAGCTCCTAAAATATTACCCGTTATAGCCCCTGTACTATCACTATCACCATCATGATTTACTGCAAGGATAATAGCTCTATTAAAGTTTTCTGAATACACTAAAGAGCAGTAAATGCCTATAGCCAGTGCTTCCTCTGAAGTAAACCCATAGCCTAATTCTCTCACTGTTTCATAACATGGATCCTTCGTACTTTGAGCTAAGTTAATCGCTTTTGTAATTGCTTCTAAACATTCCTCATGCCCTTCTTTTTCTTTGAGCTGATCGATTGCCTTATAAATAGCATCATAAAGACTATATCCCTCAATAACATAATAAATAATAGACGCAAAAGTTCCTGCTGCTAGATAACCTGTTCTATGTCCATGTGTAATTGCTGCTATACTACTTGCAGTATCAAATACGTCTTTTTCATTTTCAGTAAGTCCCACTGGTGCAACACGCATCACAGCACCACAGCTTTTGCTATCATTGAGTGGTTTGTCCACTGTTCCCATAATCCCTTTTCCAAGTGTTGTAATACAAGTTACTCCTGGTTCTCTATAAGCATACAATGCTTTTATCTTCATTAACCATCCATCATAGTCTGTTTGCGTCCAAACAGGTGTCTTAAGTCCTTGTGTATAGAGCCATCTTAAATAAGCTCTGTATACAAATCCAGTAGTATCATTGATATCTTTATTTATGCCTCTTTTTTTCTCTCTAGTAATACTTCTAAGCAAGCCTTCAGCAGTAAATAATGTTAACTGAGTATCATCTGTTATAAGGGCTCTATTACCTTCAAAAGGAAGCGTTAGACTGATGAGTCCTTCTTGTCCATACTTCATAATAATCTTATCATAACTCATGAATTCCACTGGTGCTCCAAAAGCATCACCTATTGCACCGCCCATAAGACACCCATGATAATAACTCTTTGTTTTTTTCACAACGTTACCTCCTATTGGATTTTAACACCTGTATTAATTTTAACAATTTATTTGATGTTTTACAACAAACCTCATAAATAAAATAATAAAAAACTACTATAAGCATCATTATACCCATTGCTTATAGTAGTTATAAAATTCATATTAAAATTATGTCTTGTGAATTCATACAATATATATATTTGTTTATTCTAATATTAAATCATTAATAGCTGCACCTGGTGCTACCATTGGAAGAACCTTTTCGTCTTTTTCTATAAAGCAATTGATGACTGCTGGCTTTCTATTTGAGAGTGCCTCATTAAATGCTTCCTTAAATTCTTCCTGTGTATGGACAGCATACCCCTGTATACCATATGCTTTAGCAAGAAGAACAAAATCAGGTCCTCTATCTAATGTGGTTTGTGAGTATCTTCCTGCATAGAAGGATGTCTGCCACTGACGTACCATGCCAAGAACAGCGTTATTCATAATTACAATAATAACAGGAACATTATAGTAGGATATTGTTGCAAGTTCATTGCAGTTCATACGAAAAGAGCCGTCCCCTGCGATATGCACAACTTGCTTTTCTTTCATGCCGATTTGAGCACCTATACTTGCCCCTGTACCAAAGCCCATGGTTCCAAGACCACCTGATGAAATAAAGGTTTTAGGCTCTTTGTATTTAAAGAACTGTGCAGCCCACATCTGATGTTGTCCTACCTCAGTAGTAATAATTGCATCACCCTTTGTCTGTGCGTGAATATTTTCCATAATAAACTGAGGTCTTAATGTATGATCTTCCTGATAATTAAAATGAAAATCTTCTTTCCACTTCTTTATCTCATCTAACCATTCACTATGATTCATTTGATCAAACATACTCATAAGACGACGTATAATTTCTTTAGCATCACCTATAATAGAATGATAGATAGGAAGATTTTTGCCAATTTCTGCTGGATCCACATCAATATGAAGAATTTGTGCATTTGGAGCAAACTCACTTACTTTACTAATAACTCTATCACTGAATCTTGCCCCAATTGCAATGAGCAAATCACACTCAGTAGCCGCCATATTAGAGGCTTTACTTCCATGCATGCCGATGAGCCCTGTTGCAAGTTCATGGTCATCTGGATAACTTCCAATACCCATTAGTGATGTAGCTACAGGTGCATTAAGTTTTTCTGCGAACGCTAGTAATTCTTCAGTAGCATCACTTTTAACAACGCCACCACCGCTATAAATAAGTGGTTTTTTAGACTGATTGATAAGCTCTATAGCTATGCTTATATCTTCTTGATTAATGGTATGAACAATTCTTTCTACTTGTTTTGGTGCTACAAAAGTATATTCACAAACTGCAGCAGTAATATCTTTTGGTATATCAATAAGGACAGGCCCTGGTCTTCCTGATTGTGCAATATAAAATGCCTCTCTTATTGTTTCTGCCAGCTTATTTATATCTTTTACTATATAATTATGCTTTGTTATAGGCATTGTAATACCTGCTATATCTACTTCCTGAAAACTATCCTTGCCTAGTAAGCTTGTTGCAACATTCCCTGTAATAGCTACCATAGGAACTGAATCCATATATGCTGTTGCTATGCCTGTAACTAAATTAGTTGCTCCTGGTCCAGAAGTCGCTATACATACACCTACTTTCCCAGTAGCTCTTGCATAGCCGTCTGCAGCATGTGCGGCTCCTTGTTCATGGGCTGTAAGAATATGTGTGATTCTATCACTGTTTTTATAAAGTGCATCATAAATATTCAGTACAGCACCTCCTGGGTAGCCAAATACTGTATCCACACCTTGTTCTACTAAGCATTCTATTAATATGTCCGAACCATTTAATTTCATTTGTGATCCCCCTAATTCTATAACTTAAAAATAGCACCCGTATTAGCAGATGATACAAGCTTTGCATATCTTGCTAAATATCCTGATTTAACCTTTGGCTCTGGTTTTACCCAAGCCGCTCTTCTTTTTGCGAGGGTTTCATCATCTACGTCTAAAGTTATTGTGCATTTTTCCATATTAATGCTTATCATATCCCCATCTTCTACTAAGGCAATCGTCCCGCCTTCTGCTGCTTCAGGTGATACGTGCCCAATAGATGCTCCTCTTGTTGCACCAGAAAACCTACCATCTGTAATAAGGGCAACATCTTTATCAAGTCCCATACCAGCAAGTGTCGCTGTTGGTGAAAGCATCTCTCGCATACCTGGGCCACCTTTTGGTCCTTCATAGCGAATAACTACTACATCCCCTTTATTGATCTTTCCTTCCATGATTGCAGCTGAAGCTTCTTCTTCACTATTATAAACCTTCGCAGGACCACTATACACAAGCATCTCTTTTGCAACTGCTGAACGTTTTACTACGCAACTATCAGGTGCTAAATTACCTGTTAATACCGCAATACCTCCCGTTGCACTGTATGGATTATCAATAGGTCTAATAACTTCTGTATTTTTATTAACTACTGCCTCTAAATTTTCTTCTACAGTTTTACCTGTTATGGTCATAAGTGATGTATCTAAGAGGCCTTTTTTAGCAACTTCTTTCATTACAGCAGCTACGCCACCAGCATAGTATAAATCTTCCATATGGTGTGGTCCTGCTGGTGCAAGCTTACATAGGTTTGGGGTCTTGTTACTAATCTCATTTGCCATGTCTAAGTTGATTGCTACCCCTGCCTCATGTGCTACTGCAGGTAAGTGAAGCATGGTATTTGTACTACACCCTAGTGCCATATCCATAGTCAGTGCGTTCCTAAAGGCCTTGTCTGTTAAGATATCTCGCATCTTAATATCTTTCTTAAGCATATCCATTACAGCAATACCTGTTTTTTTAGCAAGACGTATTCTCTCTGAAAATACAGCTGGTGTACTTCCGTTGCCAGGAAGGGCAATACCAAGTACTTCTGTCATGCAGTTCATACTATTTGCTGTGAACATTCCTGAGCAAGAACCGCAAGTAGGACATGCATTTTCCTCAAAATCAAGAAGTTCTTCCTCTGTGATTTTCCCTGCATTGTATGCACCTACTGCTTCAAATACAAGTGACAAGCTTACTTTTTTGCCACCAACATTTCCAGCAAGCATAGGCCCACCACTTACAAGAGTTGTTGGTAAATTAAGTCTTGCAGCACCCATTAACATACCAGGAACAACTTTATCACAGTTTGGTATTAAAACTAAAGCATCAAATCCATGAGCTTTAGCCATACATTCAATAGAATCTGCAATAATTTCTCTTGTCACTAATGAATATTTCATGCCTTCGTGATTCATGGAAATACCATCACATACACCAATTGCAGGAACTTCGATTGGTGTGCCACCAGCCATTCGAACACCAGTTTTTACTGCTTCTGATATCTTATCTAAATGTATATGCCCTGGCACAATCTCACTTTTTGCAGTTATTATCCCTACAAGTGGTGCATTTATTTCTTCATCTATATAGCCCATTGCCTTAAATAAAGAACGATGAGGTACTCTTTCTACGCCTATTTTTACATTATTACTAATCATTTAAAGTCCACTCCTTTTGTTATGAGTAAAGGGCATTAGAAATGCTTTTTGCACTACTAAACGCCCCAGTCTTATTTAATAGATATCTGTTCCATGGGTGTTTGCATATTCTTTAAATGCAGCAAGAATAGCAGTTGTAACAGGGCCAGCAACACCATTTCCTATTACTCTTTGATCAACCATAGTTACAGGAATAGCTTCAGCTGCAGTTCCTGTTAAGAAACATTCATCTGCGTTATAAACATTAAATAATGTAAATTCTTTCTCTTTGATGGTATAGCCTAACTGCTCTGCAATCTCCATAACAGAACGCCTTGTAATGCCATCTAATATACCAACATGAATAGGTGGTGTATAGATAATATCATCTTTTACAACAAAAATATTATCCCCAGTACATTCAGCTACAATCCCGTCATGATTTAACATAAGTGCTTCAGGAACCCCTGCTCTATTTGCTTCCATTTTAGCTAAAATGTTATTTAAATAATTGAGTGATTTGATTTGCGGATCAACGATCGTTGCTTTATTACGCCTTTGAGCTGAAGTAATAATTGGCATGCCTTTTGTATACATTTCTTTAGGGTACAACTGTATATTTGCAGCAATACAAAATACAGAAGCTACTGGGCAATTGATTGGGTTAAGACCTAAGTCTCCCTTACCTCTTGTAACAACTAAACGGATATACCCATCTCTTAAGTCATTTTGTTTACAAGTTTCTAAAAGAACTTTTGTCATTTCTTCTTTTGTAAGAGGAATATTAAGCATAATTGCTTTTGCTGCCGCATAGAGTCTATCAATATGGTCTTCGCATCTAAATATACGTCCATTATAGGCTCTTATCCCTTCAAATACGCCATCCCCGTATAGCAAGCCATGATCAAATACGGATATCTTTGCCTCATTTTCATTTATATATTCTCCATCCAAATAAATAATTCTATCGGCCAATCTCAGTTCCTCCTTAAATTATATTCATATTAATAAAGCCTATTTTATTGCCTCGGCAATTAATCTTCCCATTTCTTTCGTTCCTATTTGTTTCATGCCACTGCTCATAATATCGCCTGTTCTGTATCCAGCATCAAGGACTTCCATAACAGCATTTTCTATTGCCTTAGCTTCTTTTTCTAAGTTTAAAGAATAGCGAAGCATCATAGCCGCTGAAAGGATGGTTGCTATTGGATTGGCTTTATCTTGTCCTGCAATATCTGGTGCACTTCCATGGCTTGGTTCATAAAGTCCAAGTGTGCCTTCACCAAGACTTGCAGATGCAAGCATTCCAATAGACCCTGTGATAATACTTGCTTCATCAGATAGGATATCCCCAAATATATTAGATGTTACAATAACATCGAATTGTTTTGGATTAACCACTAATTGCATTGCTGCATTATCAACATACATATAAGAATATACAACTTCTTTATAATCTTTTGCAACTCTATCTACGACTACTCTCCAAAGCCTTGAAGATTCAAGTACATTGGCTTTATCTACAACACAAAGTTTTTTGTTTCTCTTCATGGCTGCCTCAAAACCAACTCTTGTGATTCTCTCAATTTCTGCTACAGTGTATTTTTCAAGATCTGAAGCATAAGTCTTTGAATCATCTTCCTCACACACTACCTTTTTCTTTTCTCCAAAATAGATACCACTTGTCAGTTCTCTAACAATAAGAATATCTAGACTATCCCCAATAATTTCTTCTTTAAGTGGACTTGCATGCTTAAGTTGAGGATATAATACAGCAGGTCTTAAATTAGCAAATAATTTAAGTGCACCTCTTATACCTAGAAGTCCTTTTTCTGGCCTGTCTCCGTTTGGCAGATTATCCCACTTCGGTCCTCCTACAGCACCTAGCAATACAGCATCTGCTGCCTTACATGCTTCAACTGTTTCATCTGGAAGTGAATTTCCTGCTTTGTCTATAGCAACGCCGCCCAATAATTTTTCATCATAATTAAAGGTATGACCATATTTCTTTGCCACTTCATCTAAAACTACGATGGCTTGCTTTATGATATCTGGACCTATACCATCCCCTGGTAATGTTACGATTTTATAATTCATCTACAGTTCCTCCTATTTATTATGACCGATATACTATTTATCTTCACGTATATAGTTAACTAGTCCATTAGCAGCTATAATTTTTTGCATAAATTCTGGGAAAGGCTGTCCTTGATATGTTTCACCTTTTGTTACATTTGTAATAACGCCTGTAGCAAAATCTACTTCAACAACATTTCCCTTTTCAATACCATCAGCTGCTGCTTCACATTCTACAATAGGTAGACCAATATTTATCGCATTTCGGTAAAAAATACGAGCAAATGTTCTTGCAATAACACAAGATACGCCTGCGGCCTTAATAGCTATTGGAGCATGTTCACGAGATGAACCACAACCAAAGTTTTTATCTGCAACAATAATATCTCCTTCTTTCACCTCATTGACAAAGTTTTTATCAATGTCTTCCATACAATATTTAGCGAGTTCTTTAGGATCTGATGTATTTAAATAACGAGCTGGTATAATAACGTCTGTATCTACATTATCGCCATAGCGAAAAACGGTTCCTTTTGCTTTCATATGTCTTATCCCTCCTGAATATTTTAAATGTAAGTTCTATATGGTCTCTGGATTTGTTATATAACCAGTAAGTGCTGATGCAGCAGCTACCGCTGGACTTGCAAGATACACTTCTGACTCAACATGTCCCATACGTCCGACAAAGTTACGGTTTGTTGTTGAAACTGCTCTTTCACCTTTTGCTAAAATACCCATATGTCCACCAAGACATGGGCCACAAGTTGGTGTACTAAATACTGCTCCTGCCTCAACGATATCTTCAATAATTCCTTCCTTTAATGCTTGAAGATAAATCTTTTGTGTCCCTGGGAATACAATAACACGTACACCTTTTTTTACTTTTTTGCCTTTTAAAATATCTCTTGCAATTCGCAAATCTTCCATACGCCCATTGGTACATGAGCCAATGACAACTTGATCAATTTTAACTTCTCCTACTTCATCAATTGTCTTTGTGTTTTCTGGAAGATGAGGAAAAGCAACAGTTGGACGTACTTTAGATAAATCTATCTCTATAACTTGATCATAAACAGCATCTTCATCTGCCTCATAGATTTTATAAGGTTTTGTGCTATGCTCTTTTACAAATTCAAGTGTTTGTTCATCTACTGGGAAAATACCATTTTTTGCACCAGCTTCTATTGCCATATTAGCCATGCAAAGACGTGAATCCATAGAAAGATTTTTAATGCCATCACCTACAAATTCCATTGATTTATATAATGAACCATCTACCCCAATCATACCAATAATGTGAAGAATAACATCTTTACCACTCACATGTTTACTTGGCTTTCCAGTAAGTACGAATTTGATTGCTGAAGGAACCTTAAACCATGCCTTGCCAGTAGCCATACCAGCAGCCATATCTGTACTTCCAATACCTGTTGAAAAAGCACCTAGTGCCCCATAAGTACAAGTATGTGAATCTGCACCAATGACAACATTGCCAGGTACAACTAAGCCCTTTTCTGGTATAAGTGCATGTTCAATACCCATTTCTCCAACTTCAAAATAGTTTTCTATTTCTTTATCTAATGCAAATTCTCTTATATATTTGCATTGTTCTGCTGCTTTAATATCTTTGTTTGGTGTAAAGTGATCGGGTACAATTGCCACCTTTGATTTATCAAATACACAGTCACATCCAATTTTCTTAAATTCTGTAACTGCTACAGGCGTTGTAATATCATTACCTAATACTAAATCCAGCTTTGCTTCTATGAGTTGCCCTGCTGTTACACTATCAAGTCCTGCATGATCTGCCAATATTTTTTGTGTCATTGTCATTCCCATTGCTTAATTCCTCCCATTATTGTTTTTTTGATTCATGATGTTCTTTATAAAGTTATCTCTCATGAATGAATATTTTATTAGTGACTTCTATAAATAAGCCTTAAATTTCTTTTCTATATCTTTTATGAGCTTATATTCTATAGAATCAACAAGTGCTATCCAACTAGCCTCTATAATATCTGTAGATACCCCAACGGTACTCCAGTAATCTTCTCCATCTGTAGACTCTAAAAGCACACGAACTTTTGCTGCAGTAGCTGACTTGGTATCTAATACCCTTACCTTATAATCCGTTAGATGCATCTTCTTTAGCTCAGGATAAAAGACTTCTAGTGCCTTTCTAAGTGCCTTATCTAATGCGTTTACAGGCCCCTCCCCTTGAGCTGCAGTAATTTCTGACTTGCCATCTACAGTAACCTTAATAATTGCAGATGCACTTATTGATTCATCCTTATTTGGATCTTCCGAAATCAACTTAAAATCTTCTAAAGTAAAGAAAGGTTTATATTTACCAAGTGCTTTTCGAACTAAAAGTTCAAAAGTTCCTTCTGCTCCTTCAAATTGGTAGCCTTTATGCTCAAGATTTTTAATCTTATCAATGATTTCTTTGGTAACTGGATCATCTTTTGTAACACTTGGTGCTACTTTTTGAACTTTTTCTAAGATAGTGCTTCTTCCAGCTACTTCTGACATTAAAAATCTTCTTGAATTACCTACTTTATCTGGTGGGATATGTTCAAAAGATTGTGATGCTTTCGTGACACCATCAATGTGCATACCCGCTTTATGTGCAAATGCACTCTTACCAATGTATGGCATATTATCTTTTAAAGATACATTTGCTATTTCAGCAACTGTCCTAGATAAGGATGTCAGTTTTTCCATATTCCTTTCTTCAATACACTGATAATTTCTTTTGAGCTGAAGACTTGGAATAATTGTTGAAAGATTTGCATTACCACATCTTTCTCCAAATCCTACGAGGGTCCCTTGTACATGAACTGCTCCAGCTACAACAGCCATAATGCTATTTGCAACCCCCATGCCTGTATCATCATGTGTATGAATGCCAATATCTGTATGGATACTCTTTTTTACTTCACTAACAATTTGTAATACTTCATCTGGGAAAGCACCACCATTCGTTTCGCATAGCGTAATGCAATCAGCTCCTGCTTCCTCAGCCTTTTTTAATGCCGCAAGTGCATATTCCTTATTGTTTTTATACCCATCAAAAAAATGCTCTGCATCAAAAATAACTTCTTTCCCGTGACTCTTAAAAAATTTAATTGTGTCATAAATCATGCATAAATTTTCTTCCAAAGTCGTTCTAATAATCTCCGTAACATGAAAGTCCCAAGTCTTTCCAAATATCGTTATAACTGGTGTTTGTGCCTTAAGAAGTGACTGTACATTACTATCTTCTTCCACACCAATATCTCGTCTTCTTGTACTTCCAAATGCAGTAAGTCTAGCTGTTTTCAAATTAAGTTTCTTGACTTCTTCAAAAAAATCTAAATCCTTTGGATTAGAACCTGGATTTCCAGCCTCAATATAATGTACACCAAGTTCATCTAAAATTTTCACTATCTTTATTTTATCTGAAACAGAAAAGGAGATTCCTTCTGCTTGTGCTCCATCTCGTAAAGTAGAATCTAGTATTGAAATTTTATTCATACTTTATACCTCCTTCTGTTTTTCTTGATCATATAGCATACTGTTAATAGCTGATATATAAGCAAGTATACTTGCTTCAACAATATCTAGGCTAACGCCATAGCCATGATAGACCTTTTCACCATTTTTAATCTTAACATTTACTTCGCCTTGTGCATCTGTACCTCCTGTAACAGAGTTGATCACAAAGTCTTCGAGTGTAAAGGATTTTCCTACTATTTGATCAATTGCTTTATAGGATGCATCAATAGGTCCATCAGATGAAGGAACTACTTTTTCAAATATTTCATTTTCTTTACTTATCAACCTAACAGCTGAAGTTGTTGTGATTGTATTCCCAGCATTGATAACAAAACGATCAAGTTTGTAGGCTTCTGGAACTTTAATAGATTCTCTGCAGACTAATACCTCAATATCTTTATCTGTCAATGCCTTCTTTTTGTCTGCCAATTTCTTAAACTGCATAAAAGCAACATCTAAAGCTTCTTTATCCATTGTATAACCCATAGAATTTATCTTTTCTTCAAAAGCATGCCTGCCAGAATGTTTACCAATTACCATTTTATTTTCACTTAGGCCAATACTTTCTGGTGTCATAATTTCATAGGTGCTTTTATTTGCTAACATACCATGTTGATGGATTCCAGACTCATGTGCAAAAGCATTTTCCCCAACTATTGCTTTATTAGGCTGAACTCTTACCCCTGTGATACTCGTTAGAAGTTTGCTGGTTCTATATATTTCTTGAGTCTTGATATTCGTTTCACTATTATAAACGTCATTTCTCGTATGTAGATTCATAACAATTTCTTCAAGGGCTGCATTGCCTGCTCTTTCACCAATTCCATTAATCGTACATTCTATTTGGTCTGCCCCAGCTTTTACTGCTGCTAAGGAATTGGCAACTGCTAACCCTAAGTCATTATGACAGTGAACTGAAATATCCACTTTATCAATATTAGATACATTGGCCTTAATCCCTTTTATAAGTCTTGCAAATTCTTCTGGTGATGTATAGCCTACAGTGTCAGGCACATTAATGACTGTTGCACCTGCTTCTATGACTGCTTCAAAAATTCTGTAAAGAAATTCTGGGTTACTTCTTGAAGCATCCTCTGCTGAAAATTCTATATCTTGACAGTATTTTTTTGCATATTTAACCATTTCTACAGCAGTATCTAGTACTTCTTCAGGTGTTTTCTTTAGTTTATAAGCCATATGAATATCTGATGTAGCAATAAAAGTATGAATCCTTGGGTACTTAGCACCTTTAAGTGCTTCGGCGGCTGCGTCAATATCTTTTGTTAAAGCTCTAGCTAAACTTGCTACCGAAGCATTTTTGATGCTATCTGCTACCGTTTTAACTGATTTAAAGTCTCCAGGTGAGGCTATGGCGAAACCTGCTTCCATAATATCTACACCAAGTTTTTCTAACTGATAAGCCAATTGTAGTTTTTCCGTTAAGTTCATGCTACATCCTGGGGACTGCTCACCATCTCTTAGTGTTGTATCAAAAATATTAATTCGCTTCGCCATATAATCTCTCTCCTCCTAAAGTGTAAATTATTTTTCTTCTGCTTTAATCCAAGACATCATTTTTCTAAGTTCTTTTCCAACCTTTTCTACTTGGTGGCTTGCTTCAATACGACGAATAGCACCAAGGAATGGTCTGTTTGCTTGATTTTCTAATATCCAATTTTTTGCGAAAGTACCATCTTGAATTTCTCTAAGTACTTGTTTCATTGCTTTTTTAGTATCTTCAGTAATAATACGTGGACCTGTTACATAATCTCCATATTCTGCTGTATCAGAAATAGAATATCTCATATATTCAAATCCACCCTTATTAATAAGGTCAACAATTAATTTCATTTCATGTACACATTCAAAATATGCACTTTCTGGTTGGTATCCAGCTTCAACTAAAGTTTCGAAACCAGCTTTCATAAGAGCTGTTACACCACCACAAAGAACTGCTTGTTCTCCAAAAAGGTCTGTTTCTGTTTCTTCTTTAAATGTTGTCTCTAGAATACCGCCTCTAGCACCACCGATACCTGCAGCATATGCAAGAGCAATATCTTTTGCATTGCCAGTAGCATCTTGATGAACGGCTATAAGACATGGTACACCTTTACCTTCTTCATATTGACTTCTTACTGTATGTCCTGGTCCTTTTGGAGCTACCATAACAACATTAACATCTTGTGGTGGCACTATTTGTAAATAGTGAATGTTAAATCCATGTGCAAAAGCTAATGTTTTTCCAGCATTTAAGTTTGGTGCAACATCTTCTTTATAAAGCTTAGCTTGTTTTTCATCATTAATAAGAATCATTATAAAATCAGCTGCTTTTGTAGCATCTGCTGCTGTCATAACCTTTAAACCTGCTTTTTCTGCTTTTGCCCAAGAAGGACTTCCATTGTATAAACCTACTATTACATTAACACCTGATTCATGTAAATTAAGTGCATGTGCGTGTCCTTGACTTCCGTAGCCAATCACTGCTACTGTTTTTCCATTTAATAACCCTAAATTACAATCCTCTTCATAATACAACTTTGCCATTTTTAAATCCTCCTATAATATGTTTAATATTTTATAATTAATGATATATGATTAAAGAAATATATTCATTGAATACATTACCTTTAATTTTTTAGTTCTTTTTCTCCTCTTTGAAGAGCTGTAAGTCCTGTTCGAATCATTTCTTTGATGCCATATGGCTCTAACATATTTGTAAGAGCTGTTATTTTCCCTTGATCTCCAATAGACTCTATTATGAGACAGTTTGCTGACACATCCACAATATGTGCTCTAAAAATATTGGCTATTTCTATGATTTCTGCCCTGGTATTTTTTGATGCACTGACCTTAATCAGTGCAAGTTCTCTAAATACAGATGTTTCTTCTTTTAATTCAAGAACCTTAATAACTTCTATAAGCTTATTTAGTTGTTTTTTGATTTGTTCTAAAGTATTTTCATCTGTTTCTGTTACAATAGTCATTCTCGAAACGTTTGGATCTTCTGTCACACTTACAGATAAACTATCAATATTATAGCCTCTTCTACTAAAAAGTCCTGATATTCTACTTAATACACCTGAATGATTTTCTACTAACACAGATAAAATATGTCTCTTCATATATATCTTCTCCCCATTTTAAAATGTAGTTTCATTACCATCAACTATAAATTCTAGGAAGTATGGTGCATCTTCATGTATAGCTTCTTTTAGTGCATCCATTACTTCATCTGGATTTGTTACTTTTCTTGATTTAATACCATAAGCACATGTGATCATAGTAAATTCTGGGTTACATGCTAAATCTACACCATATTCTTCCACTTTCACACTCTTTTGCAGGTGTCTTACCATCCCAAGCCCATGGTTGTTAAACAATATAATGAGCGGTTTTATCCCTTCCTGTATAATGGTACCAAGTTCAAAAAAACTCATCTGGAAGCTTCCATCTCCCATTATAGCAACTATCTTTTTATCTTTATTTGCTAAGCTAGCACCTACAGCAGCTGGAAGGCTATATCCCATAGTGCCAAAACCACCTGAGGTGAGTATTTTTCTCTCTCCCTCAATAGCCATATTTCTAATGGTCCATAACTGGTTTTGCCCTACATCTGCTGTGATTGTAGCATCATTTGACAATAATGTTGATAAATCTCTTATGACACGCTTAGGATTAATTTTATCCGTTTGATGAACTTCTTCTTTATGTTTCCTACGTGTTTTTAGTTCTTCTTTCCATTCACCAATGTTCAAAGGTGAAATCAGCTTATTGAGCTCTGCTAAAATCTTCTTTGCATCACCTACTATTGGAATATTTGCTGCTGCAATTTTTCCTATTTCAGCTGGGTCAATGTCAATATGAATAATGGTTGCTCTTTCATCAAGGTCACATATGTTGGAAACAGCCCTGTCAGCTATTCTTGCTCCAATAAAGAAAATGGTATCTGCTTGTCGCATTGCCCAGTTAGCATGACCGAATCCATGGGTTCCTATCATATCCATGCAATTGTCTGATTGTGTAGGAATAACACTCTTACCCATCATGGTATATACCGCAGGTATACCTGATTTTTGAGCAAATTCTACAAGTTCCTTTCTAGCATTTGCAAGAAGAACGCCTCCTCCTATACATATAAGAGGTCTTTTACTATCTTCTAATACTTTAACAGCCTTTTTGATTTGTCCCATATGCCCATCAACTGTTGGTTTATAGCCTCTAATTTTCACTTCACTTGGATAATTAAACGCTATATCCTCTTTCTGAATATCTGTTGGAAGATCGATAAGAACTGGTCCAGGTCTTCCCGTACTGGCAATATAAAATGCTTCTTTGATAATACGTGGTAGCTGTTTTGCCTCTTTTACAAGATAACTATGTTTAATAAAAGGCTCTGTTGCTCCAGTAATATCAACTTCTTGAAAAACATCTCTTCCGATTAAATTTGTTTTTACTTGCCCTGTAATGATTACTAAAGGGATTGAATCCATATAAGCTGTAGCTATTCCTGTTATAAGATTAGTTGCACCAGGTCCTGAAGTAGCCAGACATACCCCTACTTTACCTGATTCTCTTGCATAGCCACTTGCACTATGAACAGCTGCCTGTTCTTGTCTTACGAGCACATGATGTATGGAAGAGGCTCTTAGTGATTCAAAAATATCGACCACTGTTGCACCTGGGTAACCAAATATGACTTCTACTTTTTCCTCTTGTAAACAATGTACCAATGCATCAGATAATTTCATAATTATAGCCTCCTTCATTTTTTATTTTTTTATATTATTGTCTAAGAAATACCTTAAATAATAAAATTTTCATTATATTAGGTCTAATCTTAGAAATATAAACATTAAGCTATAGTAAACAAAAATCCTCATCCCTTAACGGGACGAGGACTATCTCCACGCGTTACCACCCATCTAAGCTTTTAGACATTCGTGCCTAAAAAACTCGCTCAATCAGGTTCTATCAAACCTGTACCTATAACGGGGCATCCCGGATACTTCTTACTTAGCTTACGCCTTTCACAAGCTCTGCTCTAGAGTGATTTACCATTTGCGTCAATATTAGCTCGCACCACCCGCTAACTCTCTGAAATTGATAATGCAAAAAGTCATTCTCCTTCATTGCATTTGTTTTTCAATTCAATTTTATTTGTATTCTATCAACATTATTATTTAGTGTCAATATATTTAGCAAAAATTATACTGCCAATTTCATCTTTGACTCTTATTTCTACCTTCTTCTTTATAAGATTTATAGAATAAATGTGAAGCTATACATAGAGCGTCATAACTTGCCCTAATCTTTTTATCCCTTCTACAATCTGACTTTCTGATGAAGATGAAAAATTAAGTCTTAGTGTATTTTTGTGTCCACCATTTGGATAAAAAGCACATCCTGGAACAAACGCAACTTTATGGACAAGTGCCTCATTTAATAACACACCAGCATCAATAGTTTCTGGCAAAGTAACCCATAAAAACAATCCACCTTCTGGTCGGGTATAAGAAATATTTTCTGGGAAATATTTTTTTATTGCCTGCAACATCGTATCTTTTCTCGCTTTATAGAGAACGATACTTTTTTTAATATGCTCCTTCACATCATACTTTTCAAAAAAACGTACAATAAGCATTTGTGAAAATATATTGGTATGCAAATCTGTTCCCTGTTTAAACAAAACATACTTTCTAATGATATTCTGTGAAGCACATACCCAGCCTATACGAAAGCCTGGGCAAACTATCTTGGAAAAGGTACTTAAATAAATGACCCTATCCTCTGTATCGAGGCTTTTAATCGGGGGAATTATTTCTCCGTTATAATTGAGTTCGCTATATGGATTATCCTCTACAATAAGAAAATCATATCGATTGGCTAAAGTAATGATTCCCTTTCGCCTATCTAAACTCATTTTAATGCCAGTAGGATTTTGATAATCTGGAATCGTATATAATAGCTTAATATTCTTATATGTTTTTAACTTTTCCTCCAAATCTTCTAGTAAGATCCCCTCCTCATCCATCTTTAGTTCAACAAATGTAGGATAAAAAGGTTTAAAAGCATTTATAGCTGAAAGATAAGTAGGTCCTTCACATAAAATGATATCTCCTTCATCCACCAATACTTTTGCTGTTAAGTCCAGCCCCTGCTGTGAACCTGATGTTACTAATATAGAATCTTTATCACATATGCATGCTTTCTCTTTCATTATGTTACAAATAAGTTTTATTAATTGAGCGTTTCCCTCTGTAACAGTATATTGCATACTATCAACCCCATACTTCGTTAAAACCTCTTCACAAATTGTTTTCATCTCTTCAACTGGAAAGGTTTCTTCAGCAGGTAACCCGCCTGCAAAAGAAATGATTTCTTTTGCCTCTGTTAGTTTTAAGAGCTCTCTTATTTCTGATGCCTTTACATTACCTGTCCTTTTGGAAAATTTATTATTCATCCTTCATCACTCCTTAAGCAATTGATCGTATTATCTATAAAAACGGATTCAGCTTTGAACTTATTTCATGGGCATGACTTTTCCTATTACTAAGGCATTGTTTTATACATGTTATAAGTTTTTGGCACCCTTCTTCAATATCTTCCTCTTTTGGATAGGAATAATTGAGCCTTAAATAATTTTCATTAATTCTTTCATGTGCAAAAAAGACTTCTCCTGGCATAACCACCACACCATTTTTTGATAGAGTATGAATAAGCTCTGACAATCTAATCTCATCAGGCAGCTTACACCAGACAAAAAATCCTCCTTTAGGCTCAAGTACTTCAAAACCTTTTATTTGTGTTTGGCTAAGCACCTTAATCATCTTATCACGCTTCTTTTTGTACTTCTTTATAAGAAAACTAACTTGCTCCTTAAAGTACCCTGATGAAAGTATTTCTGCTACTAAATATTGTGATTGTGTACTGGTCTGAATATCATTTAATTGCTTATAAAACTTAAATCTTTCTATTACCTCTTCACTCGCTACAACATAGCCTACTCTTAAACTAAAAGATATACTTTTAGAAAATGAACTGATATAAATAACATAATCATATTGATCAAGACTTTTTAAAGCAGGAAGGGTTTCTCCTTCAAATCTTATTTCTTGATAAGGATTATCTTCTACTATCGGGACTTGATAATAATAGGCTAAATCAAGAAGTTCTTTTCTTTTTTCTAAGCTCATTGTAATGCCAGTTGGATTTTGAAAATCTGGTTGTGTGTAAATAAATTTTGGCCTATAGCGAATAAGACATGTTTCTAAAACATCTAAATCCATACCATCACTTTCCATAGGTATCCCAATTATCTTAGCTCCATAACTTTCAAATACTTGTATAGCCCCTGGGTAAGTCGCTTCTTCTATTAGGACTATGTCTCCTGCCTCAATAAAGTATTTTGCAATAAATTCAAGGGCTTGTTGTGAGCCTGAAGTAACCAAAAGCTGCTTATTACTGATACGTATTCCATGTTCACTTAAATAATTTCTTAGTAAACTTTTTAATAAAATACTCCCATCCACTGGTGTAGGCATAAACAATTTTTCTTCATATTTATCATATAAATTTACTTGAAGCTGCTTTAGTTTTTTTAGACTATAGCTCTCTTCTGCCATAATCCCTGATGCAAAGGATATGGTTTTGCCTGTTTCAAATACTGAGAGTATTTTACTTATTGTAGCATCTCTATTTGAATTAAATGTTTTACTTTCTAACTGACTCCATCTTAAGGGAGGAATATACACATTTTCTTTAATATCCTCTTCCCCTAGCTTAGAAAGGACTACTGTTCCACTCCCCTGTTTAGACTGTATATAGCCTTCTGCCTTAAGATCCATATAGGCTCTTACTACTGTGCTTCGATTAACATTTAATTGTTTTGCTAAAGTTCTTTCAGCAGGAAGAATAAAATTGGATGGGAGCTGCTCTTTGATGATCATATCACAAATTTGTTTTTTTATTTGTATATATACTGGTACTTGGCTCTCTTTATTAATTACAATATGCATAGGGACCCTCCTCATTCTAATTGGCTTCATCCAATCTATTTTTTCTTATTATATACCCTATAATTTCTACTGAATACCTCCATTTATGATTTTTTTGATCCATCCAATTTATCTTCAATAAAATAACCTATGTATATGCTCGTTATAATAGCTATACATAGGTTTTTTTTAATTACGCTAGGTTAGGGCCATCACGATCTAGCCTTTAATAAGTCAAGTCTATATCCAGCAAGACAGGACAATGGTCTGAGCCTAAAATCTCAGAATGGATCTGTGCATCAACTATTTTTTCTTTGATTCTATCCGAAACACAAAAATAATCTATGCGCCATCCAGCATTATTTTTCCTTGCATTAAATCTGTAGGACCACCACGAATATGCCCCTTGCTTATCAGGATAAAGAAATCGGAACGTATCAATAAATCCTTGTGATAGTAAACTTGTAAAAGCTCCTCTTTCTTCATCTGTAAAGCCTGCATTTCTCCTATTTGAAGAAGGATTTTTAAGGTCAATCTCTTGATGGGCTACATTGAGATCCCCACATACTATAACTGGCTTTAGCTGATCTAAGCCTTTTAAATAAGCCCTAAAATCCGCTTCCCACTCTAAGCGATAATCTAAACGCTCAAGCTCAGTCTTAGCATTTGGTGTATAGACTGTCACCAAATAAAACGCTGAAAACTCCAGTGTAATGATTCTTCCTTCTTTATCGTGTTTTTCTATTTGCATCCCATATGTTACGTTTATTGGTTTTTGCTTCGTAAAAATGGCTGTTCCTGAATAGCCTTTTTTCTCTGCATAGTTCCAATACTGAAAGTATCCTTCTAGATCTAACTGTATTTGCCCTTCTTGAAGCTTTGTCTCTTGAAGACAAAAAACTTCTGCATTTATTTGCTTAAAATAATCTAGAAACCCTTTAGTGACACATGCCCTTATTCCATTCACATTCCATGATACTAACTTCACCTTCGCACGCTCCTAAATTTTATATCCTTACTAAAGTCTGGGAATCTGATAGCACTTCTTCAAGGCCAGCCATCTTGGAAATATCCCAATAGGCATCTCTATGATAAGAACAATAGAGTGCATTAACGACAATAAGAAGTTTTTTCTCCTGGTGTATCTGATAAACTAGATCATGTTCTACTCTAATTTTAATGAGCCTATGGGTGTTTTCTTTATAGAAATTCTTCTCGTCATATCTAATGCATTCTCTCTCATCGGTAAGAAATTTTACGAAGTCTGCCTTATCAAGTGCTTCGTGGATTTGTTTCATAACAATTCCTCCTTCTGCAGCAAAATAATATTATACGCATTATTACTACTTCATTCATTCCCCTTCATCTCTATCATACCATTTTTTCTACAATTAGTTAATACATCAATCTGATAATATTCTATAATAAAATCACCTTTCTTTAGGAATTACTACAAAAAAGGTGATCTATTTTTTTATTAGTATGCACTATTCTTTTTACTACGATGCACTATTAATTTTACGACTTTCCTTTATCCTGTCACTTTCACTGAGTGTTCTTTTTCTAAGCCTAATGCTATCTGGTGTTACTTCTACTAACTCATCATCTTCAATAAACTCTAGTGCTTCTTCTAAGCTAAATGTTCTAGGCGGTGACAGTCTAACTGCATCATCAGATCCAGATGCTCTAGTATTAGTTAGTTTTTTATTCTTACATGGATTTACTGTCATATCTTCTCTTCGTGAATTCATACCTATAATCATACCCTCATAAACTTCTGTGCTCGGAGTAACAAATAGAACCCCTCTATCTTCTAGATTATTTAGGGCATAGGCCATAGTTGTTCCTCGCTCCTGTGCTATAAGCACACCATTCGCTCTTCTTGGAAGTTCACCTACATAATCTGTATAGCCTTCTACAGTTCTGATCATAGTTGCTTCGCCCCTTGAATCTGTAATGAGTTCACTTCTAAATCCAAGAAGTGCACGTGTTGGGCACAAATATTCTATGCGCATGAATCCATTTTCAGGCTCCATACTTACCATCGTTGCTTTTCTCATGTTTAATTTACTAATCACTGTTCCAGAATATTCTTCAGGAAGTGAGATAATAACACGTTCAACGGGTTCTTGAAGTTTCCCATCAGCTGTCTTTTTTAGAAGGACTTCTGGCTTAGATACACCAACTTCATAGCCTTCTCTTCTCATATTTTCAAGTAAAATAGATAAATGAAGTTCTCCCCTACCAGATACTCTATAGCCATCTGTGGTCTCTAAAGGTTCCACTCTAAGTCCTACATTTACTTCTAGCTCTCTTTCTAGACGCTCTTTTATATGGCGTGTTGTCACATATTTCCCACTCTGTCCTGCAAATGGTGAGTTGTTAACCAAAAAGTTCATTGCTAGTGTTGGTTGCTCTATTTCGATTGGGGGCATTGGTTCAACTTTCCCTACCTCTCCAATAGTTTCACCTATTGAAATATCTGAAATTCCAGCTATAACAGCTATGTCGCCACTAGTAACTTCAGGCACTGCTACTTGTTTTAATCCTTGATAAGCCATTAATTTACTGATACGTGCTGTTCTTAACACACCTGACACATCAGCTACTTGCACTGTTTGTCCATCTTTAATAATGCCTTCGTATACACGACCAATAGCAAGTCTTCCAATAAAAGAGTCATAGGCTAAGGCACTAACTTGGAGCTTAAGCGGTTTTTCATCTTGCTTTTTATATTCACCAACATGGTTGATAATCGTTTCTAACAAAGGTTTGATATCATTTGACTCATGGTCTAATTCGTATTTCATAATGCCTTCTTTCCCAATACCATATAAAATCGGGAAATCAAGTTGGTCATCATCAGCATCTAAATCAACAAAAAGGTCAAAGGTCATATCAATAACTTCTTCTGCTCTATGATTAGGCTTGTCTATTTTGTTAATAACCAAAATAGGTTTTAACCCAAGTTCTAGGGATTTTTTAAGGACATATCTTGTTTGAGGCATTGGCCCTTCTATTGAATCTACTAATAAAATAACTGTGTCTACCGTACGTATTACCCTATCTACTTCTGATGAAAAATCACTGTGCCCTGGTGTATCAACTATATTTATTTTATAGTCCTTATATTGAATAGAACAGTTTTTGGAATAAATCGTAATCCCTCTTTCACGTTCTAAATCATTACTATCCATGACGCATTCAACATGCTCTTCATTTTCTCTAAACACACCATTTTGATTTAAAAAGGCATCTACAAGAGTAGACTTCCCTGCATCAACATGGGCTATAACTGCTATATTAATTATTTTTAACGCACTCATTAACTTACTTCCTCATTTCACTTAATCTAATGAACTTATGATGAATGCACATAGTATAACAAAGACGCATATGCATTCTATATAATCACAAGGATATATTGTAACACCATATTTATTATTACTCAATACCTTAAAATGTATAAATTAAAAAAATTATCAAATGCACAGGTCATAACTAAAAATAAAAATATGCATTCTATTCTATAAATTTATTTTTATCTGGTGAATTTAATAATATCCTTAACCACCTCTGAAGCAATAATAAGACCTGAGACTGATGGTACAAAAGCAACTGATCCTGGAATTTGTCTTCTTTCTAAACAGGTTCTATCTTTGTTCGTACAAATACAATTTGTTTTGCAGCCGCCTTCAAGCTCAATAGGTTTTATAGGCTGCTCCTTTGAGTACACAACTTTTAACTTTTTAACGTCCCTTTTCTTTAATTCATGGCGCATAACTTTTGCTAGTGGGCAAACACTTGTCTTATAAATATCTGATACTTCAAGCATTGTTGGATTAAGTTTGTTGGCAGCTCCCATAGCACTTATAATAGGAATATTTTTATCTTGGCATCTCACAATGAGGTCTATTTTTGAAGTGACCATATCTATGGCATCAATAACATAATCATAGTCATCACAAATCATCTTTTCAGCACTTTCCACTGTATAAAGCTCTTTAAATGTAACCACTTCAGCTTTTGGATTAATAAGTAAAATTCTTTCTTTCATAAGTTCTACTTTAGGTTTCCCCACAGTATTTCTTAGAGCATGGAGCTGTCTATTAATATTAGTAAGACATACATCATCATCATCCACTAAAACGAACTTCCCAACACCACTTCTAGCTAATCCTTCTGCAGCATAGGTTCCTACGCCACCTATTCCAAAGATAGCTACTTTACTATTTTTTAGTTTTCCAAGTGCTTCAGTTCCTATAAGCATCTCAGTTCTCGAAAAAGCATGTAACATATGATATACTCCTTAATTTAATATCTTTATTCATTAATAAAATAATAATTTCCTATAGAAAGACAACTTTGATCTATCAATCAATAGTTATCTTATGTGCTATATAATATTACGTTTTCCTTTTTGAATATTTTTTATTACACTATACAGAAACAACGCAAATATTTCACTTGTTCAGCTACCTAAATGCTGTTTTTCTCTAATAAATACACCTAGTATAAGCCAAATTATAAAATATGAATTCTATATATGTACAGATTAAAACACAAAGTATTTCTATACACATTAAAAAGCAACAAGATCTAATTTTTAAACCTTGCTGCTTCTTATGCTTTTATTAAATTATTTTTTATTCTTCTGGATTTGGAGCATTTACAGGGCAGACATCTGCACAAGCACCACATTCAATACATTCTGCTGCATCTATTACAAATTTTCCATTTCCTTCTGTAATACAACTTACTGGGCATTCGCTCTCACAAGCACCACAGCTTATACAATCATCGTTTATAAAATATGCCACTTCAATACACCTCCATGTTTAATCCTTTAATCACATTTATAATACTATCTTAACTATAGCATGTCAACAAATTTTAACGAATTTGTAACATTTATTATCGTTTTATTATTGTTAATTCATATGCATTCGTAGTTTTATTTTGAGTATTTTTTACAGCCCCATCAAACTTATTTCCTTCTTCATCGGTCAATCCTACTATTTTAGCTTCTCCCTTAGATAAAATGTCTCTGACTATTGTCTTAGTGAGTCTTTTCTTGAAAGCCTTCAGCTGGCTATTATCTTTCCATATAACATAATGACACCCTGTTTTGTAGCCCATGCAGCCATACCCCTTAGTTCCTTCTACTATAAGGTTACCGCATAATGGGCACTTCCCAAGAGACTCTCTTTTCACCTCTTTCTTCTTTTTATTAGACGCTTTATCTGATTCTTTATTTTTTTGATTTTGCTCAGGAATGTTTTTAGCAATATGCATGACTTTTTGATATTTGATTGCCATAACAGAGCTACTTACAAATTCTTTAATATGATTCATAAATTCATGTTTAGATACACTATTTTTTTGTATATCGCTAAGAGTTTTTTCAAGCTTTCCTGTATATTCTAAGTCCATAAGCTCTTTTACAGGAAGGTTTTCAATTAAGTACCTTCCTTTTGGCATACATCTAATATTTTTCTTTTCCATTCGGGTATAGCCTGCAGTCATAAGTTTTTTAATTGTCTCAGCTCTTGTGGCTGGTGTTCCAATACTAAAGCCACTTAATATTGCATCCATAAGCTCGATATCCTCAGAGTCTTTTGATACAGAATCTTCCTCTGTGTTCTTGAATTGTTTGCCACAAGTCTCCATAGCCCTTAGTAACGTTTTTTCAGTGTAAGGTGCTGGAGGCTTAGTGGTATGGGAAGTAATTTCAAGTTTTTCTACATCTACACAAGTACCCTCACTGATATCTGGAAGAAGTACCTCTTTTGCTTCTTCGTTTTCAATCTTCTTATAACCAAGCTCTTTTTGCACTTTTCCCTTGGAAATAAATACCCCTTCTGCCCCTTCAATTTTTGTCGTTATGGTTGTTTCTTCCGCCTTAGCTGGTGGCATAAACTGAGCTAAAAATCTATTTCTAATAGCCGTGTAAACTTGCTGCTCTTGAGGTGAAAGATTTTTAGGAATAATATAGGTTGGTATAATAGCACTATGACTTTCTACCTTTTGGCTATTAAATACCTTCTTAGTCACCTTAAACTGAATCTCATCCTCATAAGGAAGCCCTTTTTTATGTGCATTTAATACACTTTTTGCTTTCTCTATGAGACTTTCATCGAGAACACTACTTGCTGTTCTTGGGTACGTAATGTACTTTTTTTCATACAGGCTTTGTGCAACCGATAAGACCTTATCTGATGTGAACCCCTGATATTTGCTACTAATATAACCTTGCAGTGCAGATAAGTTAAATAAACTTTGTGGATATTCTATTTTCTCTGTAATATCTTTACCTATAATTTTGCCTTGTTTATCTTCTATCTGCTTTTTTATCTCTGTCAAATCCTCTTTATTTTCAAATTTATCTTTTTTGTCTTGTGTATAAGTTCCTTGATAACTAAGGTCATCCTTTGCAAAAGAAGCAATGAGCTTAAAGTATGGCTCTTGTTTAAAATTATCTATCTCAATATCTCTATCATAAATCATTTTGAGTGTTGGCAATAATACGCGTCCAATATTTAATACTTCACCCTTTGCCCCATATTTAAGGGTAGCCACAGAAGTTAGATTAATCCCTATAAGCCAATCTGCTTGTTGCCTGCTGATGCCTGCATCCTGAAGAGATTTTAGCTCTTTATTGGGTATAATATTTTCTAACCCTTTTAAGACCTCTTTTTCTGTCCATTCATTAAGAAGCAGTCTATAGATAGGTTTTTTTACTTTTAGGTACGCAAAAATAATATCTGCTATGATTTGACCTTCTCTGTCATAGTCACAGGCAGATATTACAGCGTCTACTTCTTCTTGATTAATTAGATTTTCTATATACGAAAGCTGCTTTTTTGCACCTTGATCTACAGTTTTTTTATCTCTATTTTGCTTTACTTTATACTGAAACTTATCTGGAATGAAAGGAAAATTTTCGAAACGCCATGATTTCATTTTATCATCATAGTCTTTTGCATCATATAATTCAAGCAAGTGTCCAAATGCCCATGTTACGTAGTATCCTTCTCCTTTATAACATCCTTCTGCTTTTGTTTTTATATGCAGTGCATCCGCTATATTTTTAGCAACTGAAGGCTTTTCAGCTATTATGACCCTCATGTTATTAATCAACCCCCAATATTTGCATAATCTCTTATTAGTTTATCAATAATATTCTTTGATGTAAAGGAGTGATTGAAGCTACCTAGTAACAAACTGATGTATAAATGTTTCAGTTGTGATATTATATAATATGTTCAAAAGAAACAACTAAGGAAGCCTTAGCTTTCATCACCATAAGGTTTTCCTTGATCATTTATAGAAAGAAGGCGTATTCATGAAAAGTAAACACTATCTTCATGGCGGAGACTTAGATGGTACTGCAAGAATATATGGTATTAACAAAGAAGATATTTGGGATTTTAGTGGCAATATTAATCCTCTTGGCATTTCTCCTCTAGCGAAAGATGCTTTGATACAAAATATAGATTGTATTACAACTTACCCTGATAAAGAATACATGAATTTAAAAGAAGTTGTTGCAACTTATTGTGAGGTGCTTCCTTGTCATGTTCTATCAGGTAATGGTTCTACAGAGATCATATCACTTTTTATTCATACCTATAAACCACGAAACACACTGATTATAGGGCCAACTTACTCTGAATATGAAAGAGAACTTGGTCTTATAAATAGTGAAGTAGCCTATTATAGGTTGCCAGAGGAGCATGATTTTATTCTTTCAACTGATGACCTCATGAAACATGTAAAAGATCATCACTATGACCTTGTCATTCTTTGTAATCCAAACAATCCAACCAGCACAGCTATAAAAATAACAGACCTCAATTATTTGCTTGAATCATTTAAGCAAATAAATACTTTTCTTATGATTGATGAAACCTATATTGAATTTTGTGAAGATCCGAGTGTTTTTAGTGCTACATCTTTAGTCAATGATTTTGATAATCTTATTGTTATCAGAGGTATTTCAAAGTTCTTCTCTTCTCCAGGTCTTAGATTTGGCTATGGACTATCTTCTAACAAAAATATTCATGATGCCTTTATGCAGATTAAAAAACCATGGAGCATTAATTCTTTAGCTGTAGTTGGTGTCTTAGCAATGCTTGGAGACAAAAAATATATCACAAAAACACACAACTTTTTTCTTGAGGAAAGGAAAAGAATTATTGGTCTATTGTCCGACTTGACATCTATTAAGGTATATAAACCAGAAGCAAATTTTGTACTGCTTAAGCTAAGTAGCCCAAAGCTTACTTCTCAGACTATAATAAGTAATCTAATGGAGAAAAAAATGCTGATCAGAGACTGCAGCTCTTTTCCTTTTTTAGATGATCAGTTTATTCGGTTTTGCTTCTTAACTTCTGAGCAAAATACAGCTTTAATTCATGAACTCATAGACATTATTGAGGCTCCTTAGAAAATAGTAAATGAACTCACATATAACCATCAATAATAATATAAACTAATTTTGCGGTCTTTGTTGAAAGAGGTATGTTTAGAAAATTTGCTGAATGCTGACATATTTGATAATCTACAATAGTCTTTGGATCCCCTGGAGATGAAATATATCCTGTAACAATCACTGTATGGTATGTACGTCCATTTTCTTCAAGCTGTACTAAATCTCCTAGCTTTAATTCTTCTCTTTCACCAATATGTGCTCTAAGGCCAGGTCCGCTTTTATTTAAGCGTACATATTGTCTAAAAGCATGAGAAGATGTCCAGCTTGCTGTTCTTTTTGCATCGGAATACCAAAACCACTTTTCCAAGCTACTATTCCCATAGTTATCAAAAGGTATCCCGCCTGCATAAAGACATTGTGATGTAAAATTAGTGCAATCCCCCCCATAACCTTCATAATATTTCCAATGATCTACATTTGGTATTTCAGCATACTTCAATGCATAGGCTACTGCTGCTTCTCTATTATAAGGCTTTAAGTTGTTCATAAAAAATACCTTTCATATGCTATCTTCTTAATAGTATATGAAAGGTATTTTACCTATAGTCATTTATGTTTTTATATAACTTATATTACTTTTTTCTACTCTTTTTTCTGCTTTTCTTATCTATTTTTTTTTATCAATTTTTTCATCATCTTTGTCATTGTTTAATACATCGTTTAATGCATCTGACTGCTTTTCTTCATTTGATTCATCTAACTGTTTTTCTTCTTTTTCTTCATCAATTTCAAACATATCTTCATTATAACTATCTGTTGTATAATTTCTCGAATCATATTGGCCTGCTCCAACACCTTCAATATCATCTATTTCTGGATCATAAACAGATGAACGGTCACTGGATGTGTAATAGTCTTCTAAATTATCTTGTTCTTTATCCTCTTCAGTCTTTTTTTTTGCGTCTGAGTCTTCTTTATCATCATCCATAAAATTTCGAAGTTTTACATACTCTATATCTTCATTTTCATCGTCCTCTAAGCTATCCATATCATCATAATCGTCATAGTCATCATAATCATCAAAATACTCATAATGCTCTTCTATATCTTTAGAGTTTTTTGTCGCAAGCCAAATAATCAGGGCTACAAGCACAATAAGTACACCAATACCTATGCCAATCCAAATATTTCTATTTTTATCTCTATCTGCTTTTATATTCAGTAAGTCTTTTGCTTCTTGTATGCTCATCGATATCTTATTCCTGCAATCCTTCATGTTCTCAACTCCCTCACGTATATTTGTATAATACATATTATATCACTTTATGAGGATATAACAATCCTTAATAACATTAGTTTATCGAATTTCCTTCAAATTATACGGTGTAACTTGATATACATAATAATTCAGCCAATTTGAAAAAAGTATGTAAGCATGAGATCTCCAATTAACTCTAGTTCCTTTTTCCATCTCGTCATCTATAAAATAGTTATAAGGCATTTGTATGGGAATATTTTTAGCAAGATCTCGCTTATATTCCTTTTCTAGAGTCCATGGATCATATTCTGCATGACCTGTGGCAAATATCTGTCGGCCATCCTTTGAAATGGCTAGAGCTACGCCTGCTTCCTCTGAGTCCAGTAAAAGTTTAATATCTTTGCATTTTAATACTTCTTCTCTATTAACTTCTGTATATCTTGAATGGGGTATATACACGACATCATCTAATCCTTGCAGTAATTTCTCAAAATTAACCATATAATGTTCAAATATACCAAACTTTTTCTCTGTTAATTCCTCTTTCCCTATTCCATAGTGATAGTATAATCCAGCTTGTGCTCCCCAACAAATATGCATGGTTGAAGTCACATGTTTTTTCGTCCATTCCATAATACATGTAAGTTCTTCCCAATAGTTAACTTCTTCAAATTTCATTTTTTCCACAGGAGCCCCTGTTATAATCATGCCATCAAATGCCTCTTCTTTTATTTCGTCAAATGTTTTATAAAATGTATCTAAATACTCACTAGGCGTATTTTTACTGTTGTGAGAAATAGGCCTAAGTAAGGTAATATCTATCTGAAGTGGTGTGTTTCCTAAAAGTCTAAGGAGCTGAACCTCTGTTTCTTTTTTAACTGGCATTAGATTTAAAACTGCAATTTTCAGTTCTCTTATATCTTGGTTTAATGCTCTTCTCTCATCCATAACAAAAATATGCTCTTTCTGCAAAATTTCAATTGCAGGAAGTGCATTAGGTACTCTAATAGGCAATGTGTCTCCTCCTTAAATGAATGCTTAGTTATATTTATTTGATGCTGACTCAATACTCTTATTAAAAGCTTCTAATTTTTCTAAATTTCCTTCTTCCCATAGATTCCAAAACTTTTCATAGATATCTGTCATATCTTTATTTTTTCCACTGGTGGTTAATGCTTGCATGCTACCAAAAATATCGGCAATGATGTTGGATTCTAACTGGAACATTTCTTGTGCCTTTAAAACTTCTTCCCTTATCTGTGCCATCTCTTGGTCAAGCAAAAAAGCTGCCTCTGCTGCTTTAATAAGTCTTTCTTGTATCTTTACTGGCATATCCTTCTTATATTTATACTTTAAGGAATGTTCAATAGTAGCCCAAAAGTTCATTGCTAATGTTCGAATTTGAATTTCAGCAAAGATATTTTTTTCTCCATGTGCAGTCTGTACAGGGTATTTTATAATAATATGATAACTGCGGTATCCACTGCTTTTCATATGCGTTATATAGTCTCTTTCCTCAACGATAAACAAATCTTTACCATCTCGTGCACGAATGATCTCTATCACTTTATAAATATCTTCAACAAATTGGCACATTATTCTAATACCTGCTATGTCTTCTATTTTTTCCTCTATATCTTCAACAGGTATACCTTTTTTTCTTGCCTTGTCTAAAATACTAGAGATTTTCTTAACTCTTCCTGTAATAAATTCAATGGGAGAATATTCATCCATACTTAATAGCTCTGTTCTAATGCTTTTGAATTTTACTTTGAGTTCTTCAACTGCTTGTGTATAGGGTATAAGCATCACTTTCCAATTTCTAATTTCCAAAGCACATGCCACCTCCGCTCTATAGTATACATCTTTTGCTAATCACTTATCATTCCTTATTATACGTAATATCATTCCCTATTAATTATACCTAATTTTATCCATAAGCTCAACTTATAACTTGTTTCTATTCCTTTTTCTCATATTTTCATGAGTTGTCTCATAAATTGTACTAGTGACGAACTACTTAGCAAAAGGAGGTCTTTATGGGAAAAAAAACATTAATAGTAGGTACTCTAGTGCTTTCCTTAGCAAGTTTTATAACACGCGTACTGGGGTTTATTTTTAGAATTTACATGTCTAACCTCATGGGTGCTGAGGGTATGGGACTTTATCAGCTTATATTTCCAATTTATATGCTTATATGGTCTGCTACTTCTGCTGGAATTGCCCTTTCTGTATCTAAAATGGTAGCAGAATTTACATCTAAAAAGCAACATGCAAATGCTATACGTACCCTAAGGGTTTCCTTACTTATATCTATTTCACTAAGTATCATGATCGCTTTATTTATCTTTTTCTTCGCACCTTACATTGCCACTTATTTTATTCATGCACCACAAACAACCTTGTCTCTTAAAATATTAGCAACTTGTGCACCATTTATGGCAGCAGCTTGCTGTATTAGAGGATATTTTCAAGGGCGTCAAGAAATGACTATACCAGCTATATCACAAATTGGCGAACAAGTTATGCGTATGCTTGCTATTTACTTATTTGCTGGTTTTTTTGTAACTAAAGGTGTTAGCTATGCCTGTGCTTTGGGCGTTTTGGGTATGTGCTTCGGAGAAGCCTTTTCTTTTTTATTTGCCTATATAGCTTATAGAGCTAAAAAAACTTCTCTCAAAATGAATAAAGCATCCATTAGTTATTTAAGACTTATTGCAAACTTATCCACTTTAGCTATTCCTATTACAGCCAATAGATTTTTAACTTCAACACTTCAATCTATAGAAAACATATTGATTCCTATTCAACTTCAAAAATTTGGACTTTCTGAAATGAATGCACTTGCTACATATGGAAAGTTTAGTGGCATGGCACTACCCTTATTATTCTTTCCTTCTATGGTAACCATGTCACTTTCCACTGTTTTAGTTCCAGTTATTTCTGAAGCTGTAGTAACAAAGAGAAAAACGATGCTCCAAAAAATGATGTCAAAATCTATCCAGATTTCTTCCCTCATTGGTATTGGTGCCTCAGCACTTTTTCTAACCTTATCAAAGGAAATTGCTATTGCTTGTTATGGTATGGCTGACATAGGAGAGTTTCTCCATCTCCTTGCTATTATATGCCCCTTTTTATATTTGCAAAGCATATTAACCGGTGCTTTAAATGGCCTTGGCATGCAAAAAACTACCTTTAAAATTAATATTATTGGCTCCATCCTGTGCATTAGTCTTATTTTTTATCTTGTACCAATAAAGGGCATTTTGGGTTTTGTCATAGCTCTTTTACTCCAATCAGGTATAGTAACTATTCTCCATATGTGGGAGATATTAAAAACAATTGATCTATCTGTAGATATTCTTAACTGGATCGTTAAGCCATTACTTAGTGCAATAGCAGGTAGCCTATTTATGAAATATATATATAATACTTATTTACACTGTATGTTTTCTCAGAGATTATCTACTTTTATTGCTATTTTTGCTTTAGGTAGTTTCTATATAGCTTTTTTGTTTTTATCAAAATGTATCACTTTAAAGGACATCAATGAGTTTATAAAATAGCTTACTTACACTTAATCATGGTTATTTGTTTTCCTCTTATCTAAAAGAGCTCCTATATTTTTTTCATAGCCTTCCTCAGAAGGTATATAATACTTCTCGCCTACTAATTCATCTGGCAAGTATTGTTGTTTAATATAGTGCCCAGGGTAATTATGAGGATACAAGTAACCTGTTCCATGTTCTAATTGTTTTGCTCCATTATAGTGGCTATCTCTAAGATGCATAGGAACATAACCAATTTCTTTGTTTTGGATATCTGTTATTGCCTGATCAATTGCCATACAGGATCTATTGCTTTTAGGAGCACATGCAATATAAAGAGCTGCCTGAGCTAAAATAATTCTGCCTTCAGGCATTCCAATGCGTTCTAAAGCTAACATGCAATTCGTAGCAACAACAAGTGCATTAGGATCTGCATTGCCTACGTCCTCACTAGCGGCTATTACGATTCTCCTTGCAATAAATTCTGGCTGCTCACCGGATTCTATAAGTCTTGCTAAATAATGTGCTGTAGCATCAGGATCACTTCCCCTCATGCTTTTAATAAAAGCAGAAATAATATCATAGTGACTATCCCCATTTTTATCATAGTTTAGCACTTTCTTTTGAAGGCACTGCGTAAGCACATCTACAGTAATATTAATTTTCCCATCTTCACTTCTATCAGTGGTGGTTACAGCAAGTTCAATGGTATTGAGTGCTTTTCTTGCATCTCCTGATGCATTGGTAGCTAAAAAATCAAGTGCTTCTTCTGAAATAGTAGCATTATAAACGCCTAATCCTCTTTCTTCATCTTCTATAGCTAACTTTGATATTTCTCTTAAATTTTCATGGCTTAGACCTTTTAATTCAAAAACCATTGATCTAGAAATAAGTGCTTTATTTACTTCAAAGTATGGATTTTCTGTAGTGGCACCAATCAAAATAATAGTGCCATCTTCTGTATAAGGCAGCAGTGCATCCTGCTGCATCTTATTAAACCTGTGTATCTCATCGATAAATACTATCGTTTTTTTCCCATTTAAACCTAGAGAAGTCTTTGCCTCTCCTACTGCCTGAATAATATCTTGCTTAGAAGCAGTTGTTGCATTCAGAACAATAAAATGGGACTGGGTTGTATGTGCAATCACCTTTGCAATAGTGGTTTTACCTGTACCTGGTGGTCCATAAAAAATAATGGATTGCAGTTTGTCCGCTTTGATTGCCCTATAAAGCAATTTGTCTTTCCCAAGTATGTGCTCTTGTCCCACTATTTCATCAATACTCTTTGGTCTCATTCTGGCTGCTAACGGAGATTCTTTTTTCTTATTTTTTTCACTCACATATTCAAACAAATCCATTATCTATCACCTCATAAGTATTATATCAAAAATAATAACTTGTTATATTTTAAAAATTAATACACCTTTTAGGTGTGTAGATTATATCCTATAATTCCATTATAATATCTCCATTTTAAGGATAATCTATATTGCTTAAATTCATTATAGGTTTTAGCATAATAAGTATTTACGCAACCTTTTCTATTTATCTTGACAATTTTCTAATTTCGTCTTATAGTAGTACTAAACAAAACTACTATAAAGGTGACGCTATGGATTTTAATACTGCTTTACAAAAAATAGGCTTTTCTCCTCTGGAAGCGATTGTCTATACTACTTTGTCCAAGCATGGCTCATTAACTGGTTATGAAGTTGCAAAGTTATGTGGTATTTCTCGGTCAAATGTCTATGCAGCTCTCTATAGTCTTCAAGACAAAGGGAAGTGCTATGTGTCAGAAGCCGACAGCACAAAATATATTGCTATCCCAAAGGATGAGCTCCTACTATCTACCAAAAAAGATTTGGAAGAAATACTGCTTACTTTAGAAGATGAATTTCCAGAAGGTATCAGACCACTAGATCCTTATATTACCATCACAGGGTATAACAATGTAATTACTAAGATTAAAAATAGTATTTTACTGTGTAAGTCTCATCTTTATATACTGAGTCCTACCCCTTATATTCATTTAATTAAAGAAGAGCTTGCCGAAACATCAAGCACAAAAAAAATTACTATTCTATGTGATGAAGTCTTTGATCTTCCCAAAAATATAACTATCTATCGTCGCAAAATATCTCCTCAGGGTTTTCATATGATTGTAGATACACAGTTTGTTATCACAGGAGAGCTATCAGATTCTTTTTCACAATGCCTTTATACTTCAAATCAATCTCTTGTACGCCTTATGCGTGAGAGTTTTATAACAGAATTAGAAATGATAAAATTTAAAAAGTAATTAAGGAGGAGTATATGTATACTTTATATGGTGATTATACCAAAACTACAAACTTTTTTGAAGGTAATAATGTATTTGATCTTATTCGTGAATATAAAAGTACGCTCTATATATATAATGAAAAAATACTTAGAGCTCGCTGCAAAGAAATGAAGAACTTAGTAACTTATGATAATTTTGTTCCACACTACTCCATTAAGGCTAATTCAAATATCCATCTTCTTAAAATCGTGCATGAAGAAGGTCTTCATGCTGACGTAATGAGTCCTGGTGAAATTTTTCTAGCAAAACAAAGTGGTTTTACAAGTGATGAATTGTTTTTTATCCCTAATAATGTTGTTTCTGATGATATGATCTATGCCATTGAAAATAAAGTACTCACTAGCGTAGACTCTCTGTCTCAACTAGAAATGTATGGTAAGCTTAATCCTGGCGGACGTGTTGCCATTAGGTTTAATCCTGGTGTTGGTGCTGGCCACCATGAAAAGGTTGTTACTGCTGGAAAGGCTACTAAATTTGGGGTCTCACCAGAATATATAGAAGATGTAAAAATCCTATTAAAGAAATATCATTTAACACTTGTAGGCATTAATCAACATATTGGTTCACTCTTTATGGATGGAACACCTTACATTCAAAGCACAGATTCTATTTTAGATATTGCTAAAAACTTTGATGACTTAGAGTTTATAGATCTTGGCGGTGGATTTGGTATTCCTTATCATAAGCAAGAAAACCAGCCAAGACTTGATATTGAGTCTCTAGGGCAACAACTTGATACTGTTCTCTATCAATTTGCAAAAGAATATGGTAAAAAAATTCAGTTCCAAATTGAACCAGGTAGATACATCCCTTGTGAATGCGGAATATTAGTAGGTACGGTTACTGCACTTAAAGAAAATGGTGGGAAAAAATATATTGGAACGGATATCGGCTTTAATGTCCTTCAAAGACCGATGATCTATGACTCTCATCATGATATAGAAATATATTCTTCAATTGATAAAGCCATAACCTATGATGATTTTACAGTAGTAGGTAATATCTGCGAAAGCGGTGATATTTTAGCTCGCGACAGAAGACTTGCCGTGCCTGAAGAGGGAGACCTTCTTGCTCTAATGGATGCTGGTGCCTATGGCTATAGCATGGCTTCTTCTTACAATCAACGTCCTAGACCTTCTGAAATACTGATTCAAGCTAATGGCGAAGTAAAATGTATCAGAAAAAGTGACAGTTTCGAAGACTTAATAAGAAATATGCTATAATATAAATTCTATAGATCCCCATAAAAAACGAGTGAATACTTAAAATATTCACTCGTTTTTCTATTCTTCTACTTCTTCTTCAACTTCTACATATTCATATTCTACACCATCTTCAATAACACGTGTACCCACTTCAGGTTGCTTTGAAATAGATAAATTAGGTGCTTGTACACCAGCTACTGCAACCTTTTTTACTGGTATTCTAACGCCTTTATTGAGTCCAAATTCTATAATAAAAACGTCATTAATGCTATCTACAATTTTCCCATATACACCTGATTGCAGAAGTACTTCGTCGCCTACTTTAATAGAATTTTGCATTTCAACCAGTTCTTTTTCTTTTTTCTTTTGTGGCCTTATAGCAAAAAACCACATAGCTCCAAAAATGACAATCATGTAAATAATCATTCCTGTAACACCACCGCCTGTTTGTGCTGTTCCTAATAATACACTCATTTTACCGCCTCCACTTTATTGGTATTTTTATATCCATCTAAACGCATTTTTTTATAGGAAGCAAAACTACCCATTTCTAATGCACTACGGATTTCCGCCATTAAGTTATTAAAATAATATAAGTTGTGCATGACACAAAGCCTCATGCCTAGCATTTCTTTAGCTTTAAGAAGATGTCTTATATAAGCTCTAGAATATTTTTGACATGAAGGGCACTTACAGTCTGAAGCTATCGGATCCATATCTTTCTCATATTTTTTATTAAAAAGGTTGAGCTTCCCGGTGTTGGTATAAACATGTCCATGCCTTCCATTACGTGCTGGAAGTACACAATCAAAAAAATCTATACCTCTATCCACTGCTTCTAATATATTTTCTGGTGTACCTACGCCCATTAGGTAAGTTGGTTTATCTTGTGGCAAATAAGGCACTGTACACTCTAATATGCGGTACATGTCTTCATGGGATTCTCCTACTGCAAGTCCACCAATTGCATAGCCAGGGAGATTAAATTCTCTTATGACTTTTGCATGCTCTACACGTATATCTTCCATGATACCACCTTGATTAATGCCAAATAACATTTGCTCTTTGTTAATAGTATCGTCTAATGCATTTAGCCTATTCATTTCATTAATACATCTTTTTAGCCATCGTGTAGTCCTTTCTACCGATGGTATAATATATGCTTTATCTGCTAGTGCGGGTGGGCATTCATCAAATGCCATGGCTATTGTGGACCCTATATGGGATTGTATTTGCATACTTTCCTCTGGTCCCATAAAGATTTTTCTTCCATCAATATGGGAAGAAAAATAAACCCCTTCTTCTTTTATCTTTCTAATAGAAGATAAAGAAAATACTTGAAAACCACCTGAATCTGTAAGAATAGGTTTGTCCCATATCATAAACTTATGAAGCCCTCCTAATTCTTTAATGAGCTCATCTCCTGGTCTTAAGTGAAGATGATAGGTATTTGACAACACAACTTGTGTTTTTATGGTTTCAAGATCTTCTGTAGATAATGCACCCTTAATAGCTGCTGCAGTCGCTACATTCATAAATACAGGGGTTTCGATGATTCCATGCGGGGTATAAAGCCTTCCTCTTTTCGCACGACCTTCTACATGTAGTAATTCATACATAGTATATCTCCAATCAATAATATGCTATAATACAGTTTACAGTAAAACCCATATTTTTTCAATAATACAATAAACTTTTATTCTGTTATAGGTTATTATTTCTCTTATGCAGTAATTTATAAGGCACTATTCTATGAGCTTTGGGCCCATCTGTATTGAAGATATATTTTCTTTCTGATACAATAAAGGATATTTTATAATAAAAGAGGTGATATTTTATGTCCGGTTCTACATTTGGTGATCGTTTTAAAATAACAACGTTTGGAGAGTCACATGGCGTGGCACTTGGTGTAATCATAGATGGTTGCCCTTCTAATATATCTATTTCATTAGAAGATATTATGAAGGATATGAAAAGGCGAAAACCTGGCAATACTAAAATAGGAACAGCAAGACCAGAAGATGATCAAGTTGAAATATTATCTGGTATTTTTGAAGGAAAAACAACAGGTACGCCTATTTGTCTTATGCTTAGAAATACAAGTCAAAATTCGCATGACTATGATACGATAAAAAATATCTATAGACCTTCTCATGCAGACTATGGTTATGATGCAAAATATGGCATAAGGGATTATAGAGGAGGAGGCAGGAGCTCTGGGCGTGAAACTTCTGCAAGGGTAGCTGCAGGTGCAGTGGCCAAAAAAGTTCTGTCAGAACTTGGTATTACTGTTACCGCTTATACCCGCTCCATTGGTCCTATTACAGTAAAGGATGAAGACTTTCGTTTAGAAGATATTGATCAAAATCTCATCAGTATGCCAAATAACACCTGTGCTGAGCATGCTCTTGATTATATTCAAACTTTAAGAAAAGAAGAAGATTCTATAGGTGGTATTATTGAGTGCATAGCTACTGGTGTAAAAGCTGGAATTGGTGAACCCGTTTTTAACAAACTAGATGCTGTCCTTGCCCACGCAGTAATGAGCATTGGTGCTGTAAAAGCATTTGAAGTTGGTATTGGAACGGCCTCTTCTTTTATGAAAGGCTCTACATACAATGACAGTTTTTATGCCCAAGGACATAATGTTAAAAAATATACCAATCATTCTGGAGGAATATTAGGTGGTATATCTGATGGCAGTGACATTTTTATCAGAGCACACTTCAAACCAACACCTTCTATTTCTAAAGTGCAAAATACCATCACCACTGAGCTTGAAAATACTGAAGTAAGAATAACTGGCAGACATGATCCGGTTGTTGTTCCAAGAGCAGTTGTCGTTGTAGAAGCTATGGTAGCTATAGCTTTATTAGATAGTCTTCTAGTAGGTATCACTTCAAATATTCATCAGGTTAAAAAGCTGTTTCTTTCTGAATAACTCAAGTAAAAAAGTATGTTTGAGGATGTGACATCATGAAAAAGCAAATATTCCCTCCTACTATCAGAAAAAATCTGCAGATTGGTCTTATTATCTTGATTGCTTTTTATTGTTTCAGTAGTTTTTACGTTAATAGATCAAGCTACTATGCACCACCATATGAAAAAGTTGATATTTCTCCCCTATTAGAGAAGCGTACTTATTCTGACGAAGAATACGCTATTCTTTATGCACAAACTGGAATAGCAAAACCTATTATAGACGAAATAAAACAAACGAATGATTTCAAAAGCCGCATGCTAGCGTATCAAAACTACTATTTTTCTAATGTCATGGTTAAAGCTAAACCCATGTCACCAGTAACATTTTATGAAGTGAGTGAAGATGAAAATAATAAGCCAGTTAAGCTTTTTGAACTTGCTCCTTATAAAAATGGAGATATCTTTTTCCACAAATCCACTCATACCCTTAACTGGCGGCATGGGCATGTAGGAATCGTTGTTGATGCAAAGCATGGTAAAGTTCTTGAATCTTTAGAACCAGGCACCATAAGCGTTTTACAAGATGCAGAAAAATGGACCTATTTTCCTACTTTTAGAATGATGCGTCTTAAAAATATATCCACAGAAAAAATGGATGAAATTGCCTCTTACACGAAAGAACATTTAAGTGGTATTCCTTACTCTATTTTATCTTTAAAAAGCAATAAAAGCGACGTTACAGCCACTCATTGCTCTCTTCTTATATGGCAGGCATACGATGCGTTTGGCATCAATCTTGATAGTAATAAGGGTCTTTTCACATCGCCAAAGGACCTAGCATCTAGTGATTATTTAGAGACACTTCAAGTTTTCGGGGTAAATCCTGATAAAAAGTGGTGATATTTTTGATGTGCAATCAAATCTTATAGTCTAAAAGACAATCATATAACCAAAGAAAAAACGTCCCTTCTTAGCTACACAAAGGGCGTTATTCCTTATTCTAAGTATCATGCTTATCACGACTTCATCTGCCTATTTCAAACAAGCAAAAATCATAAATAAAATGTTATTTACTGCATAACCTTTCTTGAAAAAACATAAATCCTTACTCTATGTACATGGATAGAATTTTGCACATACTTGACTTATCCATCCTCTAAATACTATTTGTCTCTGATGCATCCACGTAAGTACGCCTTTGAAGATAAAAATAAAGTACGGTAAAATACAAAGCTAATGGTGCTACCGCCACCATTCCTGATAAAATAACAATAACTGTTGAGGCTTCATATTTAAAATCTCTATAGCTATACCCATTTTTTTCTAATAGTTCATAGTCATTATTAGTATGCTCAAGTTCTAGTGCAGCTTTTAGAAATTTTTCTGCCTGCTGATGATTTCCATGCTCATGTGCTATAGTACCTGTTACCTCTCCTACAAATATATAACGTCTTTGTATGTTACCACCACTAATTGCTTCTCCTATTGCAATCCCACTTAATATAATCACAATAAAAGCTAATCCTATCCATATTAATGCTTGAGTACTAAATATATGGTTCCTATTAATAAACGGAACATACTGCCAAAATAAGAAAGTTATTATTATAATTGTCACTAAAATGAGTATGGCTATTCCTACTCCTATACTACGCTCTTTTTGTCCTTCACTATATATTTGATCACTATATCCATTTTCATGAAAAATCCAATTCCCTTGTTTTATGCTTATGCTATCTCTATCTCTATCTCTCAAGTGAGTCATAACAGATTCTTCTATTTCAGGATAGTTTTCATGTACCGTGCTCACAATGCCAGAAATATAAGAATAGTAATCATAGTCAACCCATGTTATTACCCCTATTCCTACAATAAATCCTCCAAATACAATGATGCATACTCCTAACGCCAGTGATAAGCATATACTTTTAAGAATGCTTCTTGTTTTTTTTCATTACCTATCTCCCCCTATTGCACATTAATAAAATCCATTTTCGTTTAAATTATAAGCTATACTATCGCTCTTATATAATAAGCATGGCATCACCAAAGCTAAAAAATCTATATTTATTAGTAATTGCTTCTTTATATGCGTTTAATACATGCTCTCTTCCTGCTAATGCACTTACTAGCATGATGAGTGTAGATTCAGGTAAATGAAAGTTTGTTATGAGTCCATTAATACATTTAAAGGTATAGCCAGGGTAAATAAATATATTGGTCCAGCCACTTCCTTCTTTTATCATGCCTTCATCATTACAGCACGACTCAAGTGTCCGTGTACTTGTTGTGCCAACAGATATAACTTTTTTTCCTTGCTCTTTTGCCTTATTAATGATCGCTACATTTTGATTATTGATACTATAATATTCTGAATGCATCTCATGCTCTAAAATATTATCAGTCTTAACTGGCCTAAAAGTACCAAGCCCAACATGAAGGGTAATGTAAGCAATTTGAATGCCCTTTTGTTTAAGTCTATCAAGAAGTTCATTTGTGAAATGCAATCCTGCGGTTGGTGCAGCTGCACTTCCTGTATTTTTTGAGTAGACGGTTTGATATCTTTCTCTATCTTCAAGTTTTTCATGAATGTAGGGTGGCAGAGGCATTTCTCCAAGCTTATCTAAGGTCTCCTCAAAAATACCTTCATAGGTAAATTCTATGATTCTTTTCCCATCTTCAATAATATCTTTAATGGTTCCTATGAGCTCTCCACTTCCAAATTGAATGGCATCACCAATTCTGGCTTTCTTCCCAGGTTTGACAAGTACTTCCCATTCTTTTTCACTTTTTCTAGTTAGAAGTAAAATCTCAACCTTTCCTCCGCCTGGATGCTTACTGCCAAAAAGTCTCGCAGGAATAACCCGCGTATCATTAAGGACTAGGCAGTCTCCTTCTTCTAGATAGTTTATCATATCACTAAAATGTTTGTGTTTTATCTCTCCTGTATCTTTATCTAGCACCATAAGCTTTGAGGATGTCCTATCTTCAAGTGGTATTTGTGCTATAAGCTCTTCTGGTAGCTCAAAGTAAAAATCCGATGTCTTCATGTACTTCTCCTATCTTTCTACTGTTATGCCTTGGTAATAGTATTCCAAGATGTTTTTATAGTTATACCCTGCAAGTGCCATACCTTTTGCACCACTTTGTGACATCCCTACCCCATGTCCATAACCTTTTCCATAGACAACAAAGTCTCCATATATGACTTGTTTTTCTTGCACTGGAATGCTATCTTCTACTAAACCTTGCTCACCATTCATCTTAATCTCTTTCTCTTTGTCTTGGCTCTTTAAAACTAATTCATTGTCTGCAGAACATATATCATCCTTTGATATCATCTTGATTGCCTTTACCTTTACTTCCTTTAAGTCTCCCATTGACATGACAAATAAAGTTTGATCATCAGAAGCTTCATCTGCTGAATTTGAAGTAGGTACACTTATATTATCATCAAAACTAAACATCCTGCTTTTTAAAGATCCTTCATTAGTGCCTGAGAAAAAGGTTCTTACATTTTCTCTTTTAAGAGTATATACCCCATTGGTTCCTAATATGTTCAGTTCATTCACTCTTCCAGCTGGTGTCCTTGATACTATTTCAAGTCCTGTTGCTAGGCCAATATTAGCTCCGACTTGTGTTAAACATTTATCTATTTCAGATAAAGTGATCGTTCTTGTCCATGGCTTTTGCTCTGGTGAAGTTTCATATATATCAGGTACCGCTTTAAGATAAGGCACTTTAGTGCCCCATACATATTCCGCAGACTCAGTATAACCACCACTTGTAGAAAAGAATAATGCTTCTGCTAACGCTCCATTATATTTTATTACTTCACCACTAGTTTGATCCACTGCATTATTTGAACTTGGTTTTTCATGCGTCACTCCGTAGTAAACTTGAGTATATGTATTATCGAGAACATTATATCCTCTATCTAAATATCTATTGTATTGAAATAGAGCCAGAGAACGAGCTGTAACAGCCTGAGCTTTTAGTGCCTCTTCTGGCCAAGAAGCTGGCATTTCTGCAGGTACTACACCATATAGGTAATCCTCGATAGCCACTATGTTATAAGGCGTAAGGCCACCTTTATTGACAATGCCTATCGCTCCTCTATATTTTCTTGATGCTCCTACCCCTGTCACTGGGAAATCATATTGATCATAGCTTCCTTGAAAAGCTAAAGCCTCTTCTATAGTATCATTTACCATGATAATGTTTCCATATTCATCATGCACTTCATACACCGTGCCTTGAGGTATTACATCAACAAATGCCCCTTGATGAATGAGGCTATAAACGCTATAAGTATCTTTTGCAATATAAGCTGGAAATGCATCTTGATATAGCATAGCAATTTCTTGTGCTTGGCTAAGTGTTGCATAGCTCATTCCATCTGTATAATACATCTCTTTTCCTTTTGTAACATATATATCTGAGGCAGGTAATTTCCCTACCTTGAAAAATTCATCATATTCATAATACCCAACTAATAGATTAGATTCGCTATGAATATCTATTTTTTGTGCATTTTTAAATACAGATTCAAGTCCTACCTTAATTGAACTCGGTAATGGTTCTGCAAACATATCAAAACTAAAAATAGAAACAAAGAAAATAAAAATAATACCTGTATAATGCATTGTTTTTCTAAACAAATCTACTTCCCCCTCTTTCTAGATACTATTATGTAAGCTAATGGCTTCAATCATGAAAAAATAATTATGTATGCACCATTTATTATATAGGTATTATAAGGAAAAATCTATCTCTTCTAGTTAATCTTATGTAACTATTATCCTACTTTTTTATTACATCTATAGCACCATCTAAGTTTTTGCTCTATAGTAAATGACTTGGCTATGTATATAAACGTAAAACAAAAAAATCGCCTTCACTGGCGACTTTTTTATGATTATTCAGCTGTTTCTTCTGTAGTCAAAAATCTAACAAGTGCTTCCTTTGCTTCTTCCTCATCTTCTCCATCCACAACGAGTTGAATTTGTTGACCTTTGATAGCCCCTAAGGACATCATACCCATAATACTTTTTGCATTGACTTGCTTTTCTCCAACTACCACCATGATATGGCTTTCATACTTACTAGCTATTTGGACAAAAAGTGCAGCTGGTCTAGCCTCTAAACCATTCTTTAGTTCTAATTTTATTGTTTCTTTAATCATCATCTTTTCCTCCTCTTGTCTCTCTAATTTCTGAAGCTATTTTACTTATTTTGTTTAGTCTGTGATTAACACCTGATTTTCCTACAGGCGGACTTAATAATTCTCCTAATTCTTTTAGCGTAGCACTTGGATAGTCAATCCTATACCTTGCTATATCTTCTAAGTTTTCTGGTAAGGATGAAATACCTATTGTACTTTCAATATAGTCAATATCCTGCATCTGCCTTACCGCAGCTGAGACTGTCTTTTTTAAATTTGCTGTTTCACAGTTGACAATTCGATTGACATTGTTCCTTACTTCTTTTACGATACGTATATTTTCTAGTTCCATAAGGGCATTATGTGCTCCCATTACATTTAGGAGATCTACAATTTGTGTTCCCTCTTTTAAATAGACTACATAACTGTTTTTCCTCATAACAATTTTCGCTTCCATATCTAGTCCATTTAATATTTGCTTCAAATGATTTGCATTGTTATTCGTCTGACAAACAAATTCTAAATGATAACCCTTTTGGGGGTCACTTACTGATCCTGCTGCCAAAAAAGCTCCTCTTAAATAAGCTCTCTTACAACACATGCTTTGTATCACTGTATTGTCTACATAGTCTTTAAGTCTTAGCTTTCCCTCTTCGTTTTTTAATATTGTGGTAGCTAAAAGTACTTTCTTACTCATTTTTTGATCAGGTATTCTTAAAAGATAAGATCTTTTCTTATTAAATTTTTTACTATCTTTTGCAAGTACCTCAACATTCATATTAAAAGCTTTTTTAATTATTGTAAAGTACTTTCTTGCAGTAGCAGGATTTTCTGTGTTAAATTTTATATCAAAAATATCGTTTTTATTTGTTATTTCTGCACACATAAGGACAAGTGCAGAAATTTCAGCAATCATGCAATGCCTTGCATTTGTTAGCACAGATGTTAATTCTTTCTTTACACGGGAGGAAAAAGACACATCCATCACCTCTTTATGTAATCTAACCTCAAACATTTTTATTAACTTCTTTGATTATCTTTATCAATATCTCTATGCTGAATATTCACAGCATGTCCTTTGGCTTCTAAATGCTTATATAAATTGTTTGCAATTGTAACAGAACGATGCTTTCCTCCTGTACAACCAATAGCAATAACTAACTGATTTTTCCCTTCTGTTGAATAGTTTGGTATTAAGAAATCAATCATATCAATGAGTTTTTCTAAAAAGACTTGTGTTACCTCAAATTGCATCACATAGTCTTTTATAATCACATCATTTCCAGTAAAAGGTCTCATATCAGGGATATAATAAGGGTTTGGTGCAAATCTAACATCAAAGACTAAATCAGAATCTATAGGCAATCCATACTTAAAACCAAAAGAAACAATGGTAATCATTAGGTTATTAAATTTACCTTGCTTGTTAAAAATTTTATAGAGTACTTCTTTTGTCTCCTTAGTCAAAAGATTTGAGGTATCAATAATATAATTTGCCTGCATCTTAATCTCTTTTAAGATTTCCCTCTCCTTTTGTATCCCTTCCTCTATTCTTTCATTGCGTGCTAAAGGGTGCAATCTTCTTGTTTCTTTATACCTTTGTATCAGCACATGATCACTACAGTCAAAAAAAAGTATCTCATAGGCATGTTCAACTTGCTTTAACTTATATAGGCTACTAAATAATTCATTAAATAATATACCACCTCTAATATCTATGCCTAATACAACATTTTTGTACTTCTCCGCATGCATACTAAGTAGTTCAGCAAAATTAACTATGAGACTTGGTGGAATATTATCCACGCAATAATAACCCATGTCTTCAAAAAATTTTATAGCTGTACTTTTACCTGCACCAGACATACCAGTTACAATAATAAAATTCATATGGCTCTCTCCTTATCCTCTTTCATTACATCTCGCCTATTAATTTTATTTCTGGTTCAAGCATAACGTTAAACCTTTTGTATACTTCATTTTGAATATGTTCTATAAGTGCTAAAACATCCTTTGCTAAAGCATCACCCATATTAACAATAAATCCACAATGTTTATCTGATACTCTTGCACCTCCTACTTGATAGCCTCTAAGTCCACTTTCCATAATGAGCTGCCCTGCATAGTATCCCTTAGGTCTTTTAAATGCTGATCCTGCACTAGGAAGTTCAAGTGGTTGCTTTTCTCTTCTTCTTGCTGCAAGATCCTTCATAATATTACCTATTTCTGTTTGATCTTTAAATGCAAGCTTTAAGGTTGCCATAATGACTACATAGTTATGTTTCTGTAATTTACTTTGCCTATAGCCAAAATCTAGCTGTTCTTTGTTTAAAGTAATGATCTGACTCCTCTCGTCTAAAGCCTCCACACTTATCGTAACATCTTTCATTTCTCCACCATAAGCCCCTGCATTCATTGTTAAGGCTCCTCCTAGAGTTCCAGGAATACCATGAGCAAATTCAAAGCCTCCCAGACTATTATTTAGAGCAGTTATAGCTACTTGTGAAAGAAGTGCCCCTGGCTCGGCAATAATTGTATCATTATGAACTTGTATATTTGATAAGTTCTTATAAAGTTGCAAAACCACACCTCTTATACCCTTATCTGATACAAGAAGGTTACTTCCATTGCCTATAACATAATAAGGAATACTGTTTTCTCTGCAAACACTAAGTGCAAAAGATAACTCCTCTTTAGATGTTGGAAGTACAAATAAATCTGCTGGCCCTCCAATTTTAAAAGAAGTATGATTTTTCATAAGCTCATTTCTTCTTATATTTTCTGTTGGTATCTGCTTGGCTAGCATAGTATATACTTGGTCCGTTCCCACCTACTCAACTCCTTGTCTGATACCCTATTTCATTATTATAATATACATTATTTTAATAAATAATGATAGTATTTTTTACTATTATAGCAAACTTACATATAAATAAAAAGCATACACATATAAATTCACTTTTGTTAAAATTTGTGTATGCCTACTTATTTTATAGAGGGATAATGAATCAATTTGGCTTATTTATTGCCTATATATTATTTCTACAAATGATTCCACTTTGGATACTTCATACTTAAAGTGCAAATCTCATCATTTAATGAATGTTTTATAATGTTATGACTGTCTTTGCACTGAGTAAAATTTCCGTTATCTCATCCATATTACTAATACGACCTGCTATAAGAGAACTTTTCCCACATGCTTTATAGACACATGTTCCACAAGCAATAAGTTCTACACCTCTTTGCTCTATAACTTCTAGAATATCTGCAAAATAGGAGCCATGAACCAGAAGCTTAACCCCGGAATTATAAAATATTATTACATCTGGCTTATTAATATTTGCCAATATTTTTCTTAAAAATACACCTAATAATGTATAGCCTACTTCTTCATCTCCCCTGCCCAGTGTATCACTATTTATTATAACTGCTTTGTTATACATCTTTTAAGTACCTCCATTCACGATTCTTTATATAACTATCATATTCCTAAGTATTGCATTTAGTGATAGCTTAAACAAAAAAGCAAGGAGGTAAAATAACATCAAACAAAAAAGTTGCAGAACATATTTAGTTCCACAACCTTTTATTTTTATTATCTATTTTTTTCTAAAGTAAAATATAATATCTATTATACCTTTAGCAATTGTACATACTAAGAATACAAGATTAATAATAAATCCCGCCACCCCTATGCCATGGTCATTTTTCTTTTTCATACTGACAGCACCAAGTACTATCCCCACTATAGTTACTGGCAATCCAATAATAGGAACAATCCATGCAAGAGAACTTATTATGCCAAGAGCAAATGATGTCCACGCTTTGATATCATGGGACTGTTTAATGATCACATGGGGTGTCATATCAATACTATCATTTATATCCTCTTCTTCCGCTGCACATTGCTTCTCATAAAATGCTAGCTCTTCATCTAATAATTCTTTTTCCATCGTTGAATGTGCTCCTTTCTCATTTAAAATATTAAGTATAATCTGTTAATTTTATATTTTCATTATATATTATTTTATTCACCTTGAATACCTAAAATTCATTCCTTTCTCTTACTGAGCAGCTTTTACCTCTGTCCAAATCCTGCTATAAGTTTTAATAAGATCAGAAGGATCCTTAAATAACTCTGTATTCACCAGGCTATCATCTTCTGGATATGCAATAGGGCTATTTTTTATTTCTTCTGGAAGCATGTCTCTTGTTTCATCTATAGGCGTTGAATAACCAATCTCATTAACATTTTTAATGGCAATATCTGGTCTTGCTAAGAAATTAATATATTTTTCTGCTCCTGACTTGTTCTTTGCTCCCTTTGGGATCACTATAGAATCTACCCAAAAATTTGTCCCTTCTTTAGGCATAACATAGTCTAAATCTGGATTTGCTTCTATCATATACATGGCATCACCAGACCATGCAACCATAAAATTGGCTTCACCATTAATCATTTTGTCTTTTCCTTCATCACCTACATAAGCCAATACTAAAGGTTTCTGGTTTATCAGTTCATTTTTTGCTTCTTCTAGCTCTTTCTCATCTCTTGTATTCATAGAATACCCTAGCTTTTTAAGGGCTACCATGAGAGAGTCTCTTTCACTATCTAACATAAGGATTTGCTTTTCATATTTTGGATCCCACAGTATATCCCAGCTATCAACTTTATCAGTTATGTTTGCCTTGTTATAAATAATACCTACTGTGCCCCACATATAAGGAACAGAATATTCATTGTTTGGATCAAATGGTAAGTTTTTGTACTTATCGGATACCTTATCATAATTCGGTATATTATTAAAATCTAATTTCTCTAACCTATCTTCATTAATCATTTTTTCAATCATATAATCTGAAGGTATGATTACATCATAATTTACAGTGCCACTTTCTAACTTAGCATACATATCTTCATTTGTAGGATAGACCTCATAAACTACCTTAATCCCTGTTTCTTTTGTAAATTGATCATTGACACTTTCATCTATATAGTCTCCCCAATTGTATACATGAATAACCTCATTTGCATTTGTAGTCTTATTACAACCCATTAGGGAAACACTGATACTCAGTACACATACTGCACAGATAATAGATATTACTTTCTTCATTTTGGAAAATCATCCTTTCTTTTTGGTATTAATATTATCTATTGATTATTTCTTTTTTCATATTTCTTTTTGTCTCTCTATCAGCCTTTATATTGATCATGACTAATAATAGCATAATAACAACAAACATTAGCGTTGAGAGTGCATTAATTTTAGGATTAACACCCCTTCGTGCCATAGAATAAATTTGAATGGATAAAGTACTTACTCCAGGTCCAGTGTTAAAAAAGCTGACTACAAAATCATCAATGGATAAGGTAAAGGCAATAAATGCCCCTGAAATAATACCTGGCATAATTTCTGGCATAATAACTTTTCTAAAAGCATAAATAGGGGTTGCTCCTAAATCTAATGCTGCTTCATAGATATTATAATTGAGCTGCTTAAGTTTTGGCATAACGGACAAGATGACATACGGTATGCAAAAGGTGGTATGTGCTAAAATAAGTGTCGTTATCCCCAGTGGTATTTTAATTGTAGCAAAAAGTAGCATCATGGATATGCCAATAACAATATCAGGACTTAACACAGGTATATAGGTTAAATTCATGACTATAGTCTTACTAAGACTTTTCATCTTCTCAATACCTATTGCAGCTAAGGTTCCAATAATCGTAGCTAAAAGTGATGATATTAATGCAATAAGAATTGTATAATAAAAAGCCGTCTGAATGCTTGAATCATTTAACAAATCTATATACCACTTAAAGGTAAATCCTTTCCACTGCTTCGCTTTTGAGTTGTTAAAAGAAAAAATCATAAGGAGTGCTATTGGTGCATAAATAATAAATATGATAATGCCTACATAGGCCTTTTTAAGTATATTAATCAAAATAGCCCTCCTCCCTTATCAAAGCTATCATCCTTCGACATAAAGCTAATAGCTGTTAGGATGATGATCATAAGGATCATGGATACAGCTGCCCCAAATGCCCAATCTCTTGTACGGGTAAACTGTTCTTCTATAATGTTTCCTATGAGTGTAACTTGTCCTCCTCCAAGCAATCTTGTTATAACAAAAGTAGTAAGTGCAGGCATAAATACCATAATTATGCCTGTAACAACGCCTGGCATACTCAGTGGCAAGATTACCCTTCTAAAAGTAACGAATTTGTTGCCTCCTAAATCATGTGAAGCCTCAATAAGACTTCTGTCTATTTTACACAGTACATTGTAGATTGGCAAAACCATAAATGGTAAAAAGTTGTACACCATGCCAAATATAATTGCCCCATTTCCATATAGGAAATTGACTTTAGGCAATCCAACTAAGTTCAGCAAATTGTTGAATATGCCGTTATTCTCAAGCAATGTCATCCATGCATAGGTTCTTAATAAAGAATTCATCCACATAGGTAATATAATCAGTAAAACGATGACCGTTCTCGAAGACTTTTGATTACTACTTAAAATCATGGCAAGTGGGTAGGCTAATGCAAGACATATGATGGTGGTTACTAATGCCACATTAATTGATCTTAGCATAACTTTCATATAGATATCATCAAAAAATCTTAAGTAGCTTTCAAACGAAAATACAGTGCCATTAGGTGTTTGCGTAGCAAAGCTAAAATATATAATAAGCATAAGCGGAATCAATACAAAAACAAATAACCAGATAAGATATGGAAATGCCAGTATTTTTTTCTTCATTACCCTATCTCCTTTTCATAATATGTATGTCCGCTGGTGTAATAACAAGCCCTACCTTACTGCCAACTGCAGACATATATGTTGAATGAACAATCCAATTAAATGTTCCTGAGTTCACAATCATCTCATAGTGAACACCTTTAAAGGTGGCTGATTGGACAACCCCTTTTATCATTGCCTGATCTTCCTTAACAATCTTAATATCCTCAGGCCTAACAACCACATCTACTGGCACATTATTCCCGAATCCTTCGTCAACACATTCAAACGTGTTATCATGGAAGTTTACTAAATAGTCTTTGATCATTGTTCCTTCTAATATATTACTTTCACCAATAAAATCTGCAACAAAAGCATTCTTAGGCTCATTGTAAATATCAGTTGGCGTACCTATTTGCTGCACTTTCCCTTCATTCATAACAACAATAGTATCTGACATAGTAAGGGCTTCTTCTTGATCATGCGTCACGTAAATAAAAGTAATGCCTAATTTTTGCTGCATATTTTTAAGCTCTATTTGCATCCCTTTTCTAAGCTTTAAATCAAGTGCTCCTAAGGGTTCATCTAGTAAAAGTACTTTTGGCTCATTGACAAGAGCCCTAGCTATTGCAATTCTTTGCTGTTGACCGCCACTTAAAGAATGAATTTGCCTTTTTTGAAATCCTTGTAAATTAACGAGATCTAGTATTTCATCTACTTTTTTTCTAATGAGTGCTTTGTCTACTTTTTTTATTTGAAGCCCAAAAGCTATATTATCCTCAACATTTAAATGTGGAAATAGGGCATACTTTTGAAAAACAGTATTGATACATCGGGTATAAGGTGGTAGATGGGTTATTTCGTCTCCTTCAAAAAGAACTTTCCCAAGTGTTGGCATTTCAAATCCTCCAATAATACGGAGTAAAGTTGTTTTCCCACAGCCACTTGGACCTAAAAGTGTTAAGAATTCATTGCGTCTAATATAGAGGTTAATGTCTTGCAATACCTGTGTATCTTCAAAACTTTTTGAAATACTTTTTAGGTCTATCATATAGTCATTTACACTATTAAGTTTATTCATCTTATTATCTCCTCTAAAAACTTGGTGGTGTAGAAACCCATAGTATTATTGCATTAGTCTTTCCTGTATTTTCAATATAATGAACATCTACAGGACGAAAATAAAAACTATCACCTTTTTTAGCTTTAAACTTCTTACTTCCTAGATGAACATAGATATTACCTGCAATAACATAGCCAAATTCTTCACCTTCATGTGGTGCATCAATGGAAGATTTTCCTCCTGACTTAATATGAATTAAAATAGGTTCCATATCATTTTTCTGTGCATTAGGTATAAGCCAAGTAATCATGTTATCTAATTCCTTATCTTCTTTCTCAAAAACATCTTGCTTTGTAAATACAATCTTCTCTTGGCTTGTCTCGTTAAAAAATTCTTTAAGATTTGTCCCTAAGCATTCTAAAATATCTATGAGTGTAGCTATAGAGGGCGAGGTAAGTCCTCTCTCAACTTGCGAAATAAAACCTTTTGAGAGTTCACAGCGATTTGCAAGTTCCTCTTGCGTTAAACCATTTTTCTTTCTTAACTGGTTAATCTTAATCCCAATATCCATATAGACTCCCTCCAAAAAGTATCTATAATTATTAATAAACTTTTTGTTTACAGTTATTAAACTAATCTTAAAAAATTATACAGACAAAACTATAAATCGTCAACACTATTTCAAGATTTTTTTTGTCTTTTTTTCCCACACAAAAAAGCAGATAAATAAGCCAAGTTGATACTTAGTAACTAAAAAAACACGCTATCACTGAATTGCATAATGACAGCGTGTTTTTATAACAATACTACTTAATATCACAAAATTTTGTAATAAGTGTATCTATTTCTTTTTCTTTCTTATTCATAGGCAATGAAAATTTAGCTACTGCTTTTACGTCGCTTAAATCAAATTTCTTAGCTACATTTTCAAGGCATTTTGCTCCTCCCCTTGCAACATATGTGGTAAGCAAATAAATATTTTTCTCGTCAAATTTATTCTCTGCTATAAATACTTTCATAGCTGGAGGACAATTGCTTGCCCAGTTTGGAAATCCTAAAATAATATTATCGTAATCATCCTTATTAAACTGGTAAGTTTTCAATTTTGGTGGCTCTTTTGTAAGCATGCTTTTTGTCCCATGAATATACCGTGAAATAATATCTGGTTCAATTTTAGTCTCAGTTTCTATTTTTAAGAGATCACAGCCAAGCCTTTTGGCTATTTGTTTTGCAACAAACTCAGTTTGCCCAGAAACAGAATAATAAACTATTATTGTTTTCATAAACCTTCTCCTACCTTTCAAGTACCTCTACAATCTTTAGTGTAAGATTGTGTAACCCTTCAAATACTTTTGTGCATTTATTTTTGGACCTTATTGTGGCAATCATCAGTGGAATGGTTAGTATATAAAGTGAAGCAATATAAATTGGGTGTGAAATTCTTTGTATCAGTATTGCTATGGCCATACTGGAACCAAAAAGGATACCTAGTGTCGAAAAAATTACGCCAGGAGCATATCTCTTAAATGCAAAGGTCCAATAAATATGCTGCATGCCATTAAACGTTGTAAACACAATAAGAAATACAATAATGCCTGTTGTTATATATATGTTTGGAACGATATAAGCTATTGCCGTCATAACAAATCCCCATATTGACAAAGTAAATAGCCATAAACGACAACTTAATTTTGTACTTTTGGGTGGTGGATTGTATATCTTGTGATACCAATCAAGAATATTCCATTCCTCCATTTCATGAAAAAATAATAAAAAGGGAATCATCCACATCCACGTTTTAATATTTATTTCTGAAAAAAATAACATGATTAACCCCTCCTACTTCAATGTCACAATTGTGTCATTTATGAGCTTATGATATAATAGAATTAATTACTAGTCAACATTTTCAAAGTAAGTGCTACAAATACTTAAAAATGTGACAGGAGGAGTTTCCCATGAATAATAGCACAAACCCTTCAGTGCTTCAGTCAAAGACATGGATTATGAATTCACTTGTTTCACTCATGGAAACAAAAGATTTCAAATCAGTCACTATTAGTGAAATTTCAGGAAATGCTGGTCTCTCAAGACGTACATTCTATCGAAATTTTGATTCAAAAGAAGATGTCCTTCAAGCATACTTTAATTTTTTAGCTGATCAATTTGTTTCAAAAATATCATCTTATCAAACATTTGATTGTAATGATTCATTAAGAGCATTGTTTGATTTATGTAAGGAACATCAGAAATTTTTTGATGTTTTAAAACGTAATGACCTTCTTAGTTTTATGCTTAATCAATGGAATATGATTCTGCCTAAAATTCATGCTCAGCTCCTTAGTAAACTAACTGATTTCCCTAAAACAAAAAATGCTAAATCTCTAGAATACTTACTTTCATTTAATGTTGGGGGAACATTTAATATGGTTATTAAATGGATTGATGAAGGTATGACACTCTCTCCTAGTGAGCTTGCTGATATTGTTGAAGAATTTTCAGGTGGATCTCTTATTGCAAAATAAAAAGATAACCTGTACTCATTTGAGTGCTGGTTATCTTTTTATTTTGCAATTTAATTATTTTTCCTGTCTACTTGACAAGGAATGTATCAGTGGATCTATGTTGCCTATTAATATACATCTCTATTATACTTATCTCACCCTAAGAGGATATGCAGGATCCATAATAGAGTTAATCTTAATGGCATAAGAAGTTTTGTTTTGTATGTCCTTATCCGTAATATAGTGAACATCAAGTAGTCCTTGAGATTTATAACCTGTTTTTAAATAATTGATCTCAGATAGTGCTAAGCTCCAACCTAAGAGCCATGTATCTAACTCTTCCTTTTGCTTATCCGTTCCATCAAAATGAATAAGTAAATCAATATCACTATTAAGTCTAGCTGTACAGTTATTGGTGCTACCAAATAAATAAATACCCTTTATAGAAAAAGCATCCATATCTACCTGGTTTGCAATTTGCTCAGCCATATAATGACGCCATTTCCATCCTTCGTTACTATAATCATCCATTTCCTTACTGAACATATAATCAACATGTGCATTAGACTGTATATTAGAAGGATGCTCTATATAAGCAATTGCCTTTTGCAGATCTCCATTCATTAAAATAACCAATTCCTTTTGAAAAAATATATCTTCAACTTTGATTACTTTAACGACATTGCTAAGATGGGCATATTTAGGCAAAATATCTGACAATACATTTTTTGAACCTTTAAAGAATGAATGACTAAATATAGTATCATGATCTTCTGGATAAAGTGGTAGATATTTTATATCCTCTTCTACTAGATCTTGAAAGAAATGCGTTCCAAATGATAATTCAGGTTCATATTTAGACTGTTTTTGTGCGACTTCAATTAACATCGCAGTATTGTTAATATCTGCATAAGCAACTGGAACACCTAGTTTGATATCTCCTCGGCTTCCCCATCGCCCTGGTCCAACTAATATAAAGCTACGACGAGGTAAGATTTGATTTAGCTCACCAACAATACTACGAATGCTTATTAGATCCTCATAAGACTCCAAATTGGAATATTCATATGGATCTACATAAACAACTGTATGAACACCAGTTACTTTGCCATTTGAAACATACTTATTACCAGTAAAAATAATGCTTTGATTAGGAATATTCATTGGAATGGCAACAGGTGCATCATGATGATTTCTACTTTGAGGGCGACATTGAAGAAGATAAAAAAACTTCCCATCACTGGCAAATTCAATATCGACAGGATAACCCAGCTCAGATTCTAGTAAATCAAGAATTGACTTAACCTGCTTTACTAAATGAGTCTTTTTAATAAAGCCATCAAAAGTAACTATTGTCTTATCTTCTTTAAAATCTGTAGTAAAACTATTAGCCTCCATTAAGATATCATTTCTTAACACTGAGACTATTTTATCAATACATGGAATCTGATCTCCATAGTCTTTTATAAGCTTCTCAGTAGAAATCGTAAGAAATTGCTTTTCTTCTAAATCAATGACATCCATATACTGTGGTGAATACTTTAAAAGCTCATAGATTGAATGATTAATCGTAAGATTTGCCTGCCCAGGTGATAACAAAATTGGATAATCATCTCCAACTCGATCTACAGAGCGTGTTCCAAGCCCCATGACCATTCTAAGAAGTCCATCTTCCCGTTTAATACGTGGTGACCAACGCAGTTCATTATTGCTAAAGGCTACACCTGCAAAAATCGGAAAATAATAGGGGCCAACCTTTGAGCCTACAACTTCCTGAATCATGATCCCCATTTGTTCATTACTATCTAGCAAATTACGTTCCTTTCGATACTGAATTGAATCTGAACTAAAAATCGATGCATATACTTCTAAAATTCCATCTACTAATTGCTTCATACGTTCTGATTTAGTTCCAGTATTTGTTATAAAAAGACTTTTGTATTTACCAGAAAATGAAGTATTTATTTGATCTTCTAGTAAGCTAGAAGAACGAATAATTAATGGTGCGTCTTCACAAATATCCAAGACTTTGCTAAGTTCGTTGAGTATATAGGGCGACATCCTAGAATTTTTAAGCATTTGAATGATTCTTGGATAACTCGTCCGAATATCTATCATATCTAGATATTTGTGTTCATTTAATTCATCTAGCCCGTTATCTTCTAAAAGGTACCGGAATTCATCTGAAGAAATATACCATGTTTTGGGCACACGTATATTCTCAAACTCAGGAAATTCATTTTTATACTTTTCAATAATCTGATTAGCCAAAAAGAATCCTGATCCCTTTCCTCCTATGCAACCAACACTCCTTGGTGAAGAAATAAAAGAGTCGAGAAGCTTAATAAACTCTTCAACCTCAACGTGACTATGAATTTTACTAATGAGTTTATTATTATCTGTTATAAAACGACGTGTTAATTCTACTTTTAACCATCTTTTTGTAGCTTCACTTGTCATCTCTTCATTTTTGATTGCTTTTACATATCCAGATAATGCCTCAGAGATTTTTTTAACATCGGAATCTCTTTTATCAACTATCTTGATGAGCTGATATGTTTTTCCCTGATAAATCCATAAGTTAATATACTCATAAATTTGTGAATCACTTAAACATTTTGGCAAGTTTTCAAAAATAATTTTGCTTAGCTTTATTACATCTACCTTTGGCAAAATTTCTAAAGGAAAATTTACTTCTCCATAAATATCATATTTTACCCAGTCCATCTCTTTAAAAATTGTATCCACTGTATTCGGATTAATTCCAGCTAAAAGTGCAAGCATTTTTTCGCAAACATAAAGTAGCGTTTCATGATCTGTTTTTTGCAATAAATCATAGATAGCTTCCCATCGATCCCTATAATTATATTGATTTAAGGAATCTCTTTTATCAATAGTCTCTGAAACTCTTTTTGCTATCGTATTCAAAAGTCTTATTTCTTGATCAAGAAAAACTATATCATCACTTGGAAAAGTATGCTTTGGATACATAGCCTTAATATATCCTCGCATTTGTCCATTTACGATTATAGGAGAAGTTAATTCATCTACTTCCTCTTCATGTTCTTTTTGATTAAATATCTGTCCATCAAGTTCTATCATTACTTCGCAACTATATATATTTCTAAATCCCATAGGAATGATAGAAATAATTTTTTCAAGACTTTCAGAAAGATACCCTTCTGAAAATGACTCTTCTATTAAATAAAGACATTCTAATTCTTTTGCACGCTCTACCAAATCGTCCCTTGATACTTTTTTATATCGCTCCATACTGCTTGCCCTTTCTTAATGTCAGATAAATATATAATTAAGTGCTATACCCAACCACGAAGTTTTACTGCTTCAGCAACACGGTTTATTGCAATAACATAGGCTGCATCCCTCATGTATAGATTTTTTTCTTGTGCTAGCTTATGTACTGCTTTAAATGCATGCGTCATCTTTTGATCAAGTTTCTCTAATACTTCCTCTTTAGTCCAGAAATAATTCATATTACATTGTACTTGTTCAAAGTAACTGCAAGTAACACCTCCTGCATTGCAAAGAAAGTCTGGAATCATATAAATATTCTTTTCTCTAATAATTTTATCACAATCTGGAGTTGTAGGACCATTTGCCCCTTCACAAATTACCTTAACCTTACTGCTGATATTTGCAATAGTTTCTGGAGTAATTTGATTTTCTAGTGCACAAGGAAGAAGAATATCAACATCTTGATTAATCCATTCACTTCCGTCTAAGATTTCAACCCCTAATGCTAATGCTTTATTCTTGTCTAAAGAACCAAAAGTATCCTTTATTGAAGCCATTTTTTCTATATCAAGTCCATTTAGATTACGGAAAGTATAGGATTTCTTATCTTGATTATCCCAGCAAGAAATTGCAATAACTTTCCCTCCCATGCTTTCATAAAGCCTTGCAGCATATTCAGCAACATTTCCAAATCCTTGAATACTTGCCGTTGTATCTGCAACATTAATATTTAATGCTTTTAATGCTTCTCTTAAGGTGTAAATAACACCATATCCAGTAGCTTCTGTACGTCCTAAAGAGCCTCCCATGCCTACTGGTTTTCCTGTAATTGTTCCAGGATAATGCCCTCCATGAATGGCTTCAAATTCATCCATCATCCAAAGCATATGCTGACCATTTGTCATAACATCAGGAGCTGGTACATCACATACTGGTCCCATCACCTTTGCGAGTTGTCTAATATACCCACGGCATAATCTTTCTTGTTCACCTGGAGTCATATTATGAGGATCACAGATTATTCCTCCTTTTCCTCCTCCTAAAGGAATATCTACAACTGCACATTTCCATGTCATCCACATAGATAATGCACGAATTGTGTCAACTGTTTCTTGAGGATGGAATCTTATTCCTCCCTTTGCAGGACCTCTTGCATCATTATGCTGAATGCGGTAACCATTAAATACTTTTGTAGTTCCGTCATCCATTTTTACTGGAATCGTAACATGAAATTCCCTGCTTGGTTGCCTAAGTAATTCCCTTGTCGCTTGATTTAAACCAATTAAATCTGCAACATTGTCAAACTGTGTTTGAGCTGAAACATATGGATTGTAAGTTTTTTGCTCCATTTTTATCCCTCCGCCTAACTATTATTATTATATATATAACGCATAAAAATCCCTTATTTAAAATTTTATGCACTATATGTCCTAATTGTATTGTTTGAATATTGTGTAAATTGAATAATGAATAGTATTGTAAAAACATTATTATTATACTATATTCCAATAAAAAGTCAAACGAACTAAGTATAGATATAATTTATAAGAACCTAGCTATACAAGGCTAATGAAAGAAATACCACATATAACTTTCAGAAATAATTATTTCTCAATATTTTTTATATTCTTAATAGGATTAGTTTCTAAGACAATAATCTTATTATTCTGTAACTCTTCATATATATTGGCATCTATCATCTTTAAGCTTAGTAAATCTTCTTTCGTTGCCATTTCTGGATATTTTCTACGTGTTAAATGAGCATACTTCTTTTTATTATAATATGTCCAACCCAAAAATAATAAATATAATATAATAAATAAAATAAAACCAAATGTTACAATGCCTTGAATATCCATATTTGCTATCTGAAAAGATATTTTGTATAGTGATGGGTATTTATGATCAAGTGAAAACATAGCATCAATAAAAAAATAAAGTACAGTTATACAATAAAACCAAACGAATAGCGTGCACGCACATACTATAAGGTCACGCCACCAAATTCGTTTAGTCTCTATAATAAAAGACTTATTCACATGTCCTTTCGTATCCCTCTGTCTGGGCTTTTCCATGTAGCATATCCTCCTTTCACTCTACTCTTAATGGCCTTAGGCAAGGCGAAAATTACGATGATTGAATTTAATATCCAATAAATAAATGGGTACCAAGCTCCCCATAAAAAAAATGATAGAACATTATCATATTTGCTATCAATAAGTAGTGCAATAAATAACTGAATGATACACAAAAAAACTAAAGTAAACGACGTAAAAGTAAACCATATTAATAATTCCCAAAATGTATTTGCTGACATAAAGTAATAAACTGTAACAATTACCCATGCATAAGCCCAAAACAAACTTGCCCATTGCTCATAATAAATGGGCCATAAACGATGATGGCGCCAATCAAGTATTATCCGCCAATGACGCATTACAACCTCTTGAGCCCCTTGTGCCCATCGAAGCCTTTGATTCCAAATTCCTTTTATCGTTTCAGGTACTAACATCCAACATAATGCTCTTGGCTCATAGCGTATATCCCAAAATCTTTCTTGCAGCTTCCAAGATACTGATATATCTTCAGTAATCATATCATGATCCCATAAACCTACATCCACTAATGCTTTTTTTCTAAAAGCAGCAACGACTCCTGATACAGTCATAATTTTTCCCCAAATCCTCTGGGACCTTTTAATAACACTTATAATGGAAGCGTATTCAACAACTTGTATCTTACCTAACAATGTATTTCGATTACGAATTCTTGGATTGCCTGTAACAGCACCTAGTCTTTCTCCTTTATGTAAAAAATGATAGACTAAATAATGTGCCGCATAGTCATCTAAAACTGCATCTGAATCTACACAAATTAAGTATTCTGATTTCGAAGCAAATGTTGCTAATTTCAGTGCATTAGCCTTGCCTCGGTTTTCTTTACAATCAATAACTTTTAAATTATCATACTGCTCTGCCAGCCTATGTAGTATCTCTCCTGTTCTATCCTTACTTCCATCGTTTACTACAATGATTTCTTTGTTTTTGTAAGCAATATTATTCATAAAGAAAATAGTTTCTTCAATATTATCTTCTTCATTATAACAAGGTATTAATATACTAATCATAGGCCATTCAATTTGATCAATTTCTAATTCTAGATTGTGCTCACGGCGTTTAATAAATATTATTGATCCAGCTATCCAAATTAATGACATAATGAAAGGATACCAAAATACATAACTCGCCAAGCAATTGATTACATTTATCACTTTTTCCGCCTCCTTTAAGTCTTTAATAATGTTTCTTTCTGTGTTAATAATGTCCCATGATCTTTTATTTAGAAACAGCTTTCAACATCATATATATTTTTTCGATAAATATGACTAACAGTAATCGACATTATCCTTAGATTTAAATATAGTATTATATTACAAATAAATCAACAAATCATAAATTACTCAATAATTTGTATAGGCTTAAGTCCAAAATTTTGTGCTAAGCATTCCTTATATTTCTTGCTACTTTTTGTTTGTTTTACCCCCAATTAATTACCTTTACTACTATATTTAGTTATCATTATCTACAAATTTCTACTCTTTACTATCAAAAAAAATCCCTTTATAGGAGAAAAGTTATTAACTAAACGGTCTCCTATAAAGGGAATCTATTAGATCAAATGATATTCTATTAATAAAGTATTACATAAGAATAACCCATGGTTGCTCAATACTACTTTTAGTAGAAATATAGTTACTCTTAAGCTTTTGAATATTAAGCTCTAATTCTTCTTTTTCAAGCAATTGTTTTTCATAGGCATGTGCACTTATCTTGCCTGCTTCTAAATATTTTTCTGATACTTTAATTTTTTGATTGATTACTTCTATTTGCTTACTGAGAACATTAATTTGCTCTTCCATATCCGTAAGGCTCTTATATAAATCTCTTAGTTGCTGTGTATATTGCTTTTCTCTATCTTCTAAATCATATGTACCTTTTACATAGTCATATTTTCTTCTAGCATATACTTCACTGCTAGGGAAATCCCCAACTACATTGTTTTTTTGTACTTCTAACATTTGTTCGTCAAACCAAAATACTGTATCTAATTTTGATTCTATATATGCATCAACAATCCCAATAATTTTAAATGATTCATAATTCATTGTATCTTCAAAATCAAAACGCCTAATATCATATCCAATAAGCGTAGAAATATAATCTTTTTGTTTGTCGATCTCAGCTTGTTTTAAAGCTAAGTTACTTTTTGTTTCATCTAGTTGTGTTTTACTCGCTTGATATTCTATTGGATTAACAAGCCCAGATTTATTTCTTATGTCCATGATTGCAATGTCTTTAGTAGTAACACTAACCTTTTTTTCTAACACAACCTTTTCCTGTTCTAGTATATTGATCTCATTAAATGCTTTTTCAACTTCATATTTAATTTTGTCTTGTATAAGGGTTATCATTCTTCCATTATTTTTTTGCTTAACTATTAGCGAATCATAGGCTGACCATCCCATAATGTCTGCACTTTGTGCTGCTGCCATTTGCTCAATATCTATGACACTATCCTCTTGTTTAAGCACCTTAATTTTATTACTACGTTCTATAGCTATTCTGATTGCTTCTTCTAGTTTTATTACTGGCGGTTTCTCTTGTGCATAAACCGTTTGGCTAAAACATGTCACAAATACTAGTGTTATGCAAGCTAGCTTTTGTATATACTTTTTCTTACTCATTTTATTCCCTCCTATTCATATCTTAATGCTTCTACTGGATCTAACTTAGCGGCTCTATATGCTGGATACACGCCAAATACTAAACCTACAAAACTTGATGTTCCGACAGAAAATAAAACCATGCCAAAGGTTAATTTAGCAGCAATACTCATCAAGCTACCTATCATCACGCCTCCTAAGTAGCCAATTAACATGCCTATAATACCACCAATAATTGTCAGAATCAATGCTTCTATCAAAAATTGAATTAATATTTGCTTATCAGTAGCTCCTAAAGCTTTTCTAATTCCTATTTCCCTTGTTCTTTCTCTTACTGTCACCAACATAATGTTCATAATACCTATGCCACCTACTAATAGAGAAATAGAAGCTACTAAACTAACAAAAATATTGAGTATATCCATTACATTATTAATTTGATCTACTTGCTGCGTAACACTTGCTACATTATAAAGATCTGCTTGCCCATGCCTTTTTTCCATTAACTTTTGTATAGAATAAACATAATCATTAGCATCATATTCATCTTTAATGATAACACAACTTGAATAGCTTCTTCCATCACCATACCCTACTATACTATCAAGCGTCATAAAAGGAGTATATACAATGATAGGAATAAATTCCTGTGGTATCCCTGGTGGCACTTGACTCTTCATAATCCCTATGATTTCAAAATCTTCAGGTTCTCCAACAAGATTGAGTTGTACTGTTTTTCCAAGAGCATACTCTGGATTTGTTTTATTGAAAATAGCTCTTGAAAAATATTCATCTACTAAAATAACACGGCTATTTAGGCTTTCATCTGCCTGTGAAATCATTCTTCCTGCAGTAATCTTAACTGGTTGGATCTCATTATAATTATAAGGTATGCCTCCTACCACAGCATCTCTTGTGTTTTTTCTATAGTCTTGTATTGAAGCATAGTATCCCTCATGGTAATTCATTGCATTCTTGACTTCTGGTATTTCTTTTAAGACTTCTAAATCGTCTAATGTAATCATATTTTCAGAAGAGTATTCTTTTACAACAACTGTAATGGTTCCTTTTCCTATTTCTGAAAACATCGTATTAAAATAACCTTTTACCCCTTCACCAACACTTAATATGATAATAACTGCACCTATTCCAATAAACATTCCAAGCATTGTTAGGAAGGTTCTTAACTTGTTACTTTTAAGCTGTTCTAATGCACTTTTAACAATCTCCATGTCACGTTCCTTCCCTTCTATTCACATCTTAGCGATTCTACAGGATCTAATCTTGCAGCTTGGTAAGCTGGATATACCCCAAACACAATACCTATTAGGGTAGAAGTACCTGCAGAAAATAATAACATACCAAGAGTTAGCTGAATAGGGATATTGTACTTAGAACCTACAATAATTGCCCCTAGATACCCAATAATCATACCTATTAAACCTGCAATAACTGTTAACATAAGTGCTTCAATCAAAAACTGATTAAGTATTGCTTTATTGGTTGCTCCTAATGCTTTTCTAACACCTATTTCTCTTGTTCTTTCTTTAACTGTTACAAGCATAATGTTCATAATGCCAACCCCTCCTACTATAAGAGAAATGCTTGCAACTGCACTAATAAATATTGTTATGATATTCATCATATCATTCATAGTATCAATAATACTCATTGCAGTCTGTACAGTATATCCATTTTTTTGGTGATGTCTTCTATTTAATAATGTTCTGATATTAGCGGAAGTTTCTACTGGATCATATCCATCCTTTACGGTGCCATATATTACCTCAATATCCTGATTAGCACCCATCAAAAGGTCTAATGTGGAATAAGGTACATAATGATTGCTATTTAATGCATGCTCCAAATATTCCTCAGGAATATTACTAGGCATTTTACTATCATATACACCAATGATCTCGAAAGAAACTGTTTGCCCATTAACCGTTATATCTACACTGTCTCCTATTACACGATTATAATTAGATTGTTTTAGTATGATCTTCGAAAAAACATCTGTTATAACAATAACATTTGCTCTTCTTGCTTCATCTTCTTTATCAATGCTTCTTCCAGCAAGTATTTCTATTTTTTCAACAAATTCCATGTACTCAGGTGGTGATCCATTTAGATTAACCTTTTTTATTGCTCCTGTCTTATTATAAGTGCTTCCATACTCACTTATTGACCCCACAACTACTTCTATCTCAGGCATCTGTCTAAGAGCATCAATATCTTCTTGTGTTAGTTCAGCATCATTTGAGGCAGTGTTTGGATATACATAAAAGGATCCCAGTCCTATGTCTTCATAAAAAGATAATGTGTACTCCTTAAACCCTTCTCCTAAAGCCAAAATCATAATAACTGAACCAACACCAATAAACATGCCAAGCATAGTTAAGAGGGTTCTTCCTTTATTTGAAGTAAGTTGTTTTAATGCACCCTTAATGTTTTCTTGATAATTCATAATCATCCCCCTATTCTATTTAGGATAGGTGCATCTTCAATAATTATTCCATCTCTAAAGACAACTTTTCTTTTTGAGTATTGGGCGATATCAGGTTCATGAGTAACCATAACAATAGTAACCCCTTCATCGTTAAGTCCCCTAAATATATTCATGATTTCTACACTAGACTTACTATCTAGATTTCCTGTTGGTTCATCGGCAAGCAAAATGGCTGGGTTGTTCACTAAAGCTCTTGCTATGGCCACACGCTGCTTTTGTCCACCTGAAATTTCATTAGGGGTATGTTTTACCCTATTGCCTAAACCAACTTTTATAAGAGCGTCTAACGCACGTTCTTTTCTTTCCTTTGGCTTTACACCTGCATACATCATAGGAAGTTCAACATTTTCAAGGATTGTTAGTTTTGGAAGTAAGTTAAATGCTTGAAATACAAATCCTATTTTTTCATTTCGAATGTTTGCATAATCAACATCCTTCATCTCTGATACATTGACACCATCTAATATGTATGTTCCACTTGTAGCATGATCAAGACAGCCTAATATATGCAAAAATGTTGTTTTCCCTGAGCCTGATGCACCCATGATGGATACAAATTCACCCTGCTCTACTTTAAAATCTATATTAAATAATGCTTGTAACACGAGCTTATTATTTTTATAAATTTTATTGACTTTTTGAATATCTATCATTACATGTCACCTAGCTTTTCATAGGATACTTTCATTCCTTCTTTCAAGAACTCTGATGGATTCGTAACTACGATTTCTCCCTCTGATATATTTTCTGCTTCAATATATAATCCATTACTTAGACCTTGCTTAATAAATCTCTTTTCAAGCATGCCATCCTCTTTTACTACATAAACATAAGTTTCGCCCTCATCGTCTTCAATAGTTGCAAGAATAGGTAATGTACATACATTTGTTCGTGTATCTGTAATGAGTTTAACATCCACTGAAAATCCTGGTCTAAGAACGCTATTTTTATCAATAACATGAACTTCTACAGGTATAGTCGCTGCATCTTTTGACTTATCAGGTGAAGATGAAGAAACTAATGCAATTTGTGATACTTTATTAACCTTTGCATTTGCTTCTATAGTTTTTGAACCAGTATATTTAATAATAGCATCTAACCCAACTTTCAAATCAGGAGCATAATAAGGTGATATCTGGCATTTTACAATCAAATCTGAAGGATCGACTACTGTTATCACTGGTGTATTTGGTGAAAGAGCCGTTCCTTCTTCTTCAGGTCCTAATGTAATGACCCCATCAATAGGAGCTACTATAGTATTTTGTGCTCTTTGCACATCATTTTCTAGAGCATATAACTGATTCTCAATTGATTTTACTTGTGCTTGTTGTGCATCAATTTGTTGTCTCTTGTTTTTATCCTCATATTTATTTAGAAGAACACCTAAATCATATTGTGCTTTTTCCTTCTGTGTTATAGCAACTTCAAGGCTCTTTTTAGCTGAATTTATGGCTATTTCTGTACTTTCAACTTGTTGCCTTGTTTTATCTAATAATATCTTTGCATCATCTAACTCTTTTTGAGAAGCAAGTCCTGCACTAAATAGTTCTTCCTGAACCTTATATTCTTGCTTTTGATTTTCTAAATCAACCTTATAATTTTCTAAATTTGTACTTTCTCTTTCAATCATGTCTCTAGCATCTAATTCTTGTTTCTCATATTGAATAATAGTACTTTGAGCTGTTAAAATTTCTTGTTTACTTCCACCAGATAAAAGTTGATTTAAAGATTCTCTTGCTGCTTGAAGCTGCAAACGTGTTGCTTCTAAATCATTGCTTATTTTCTGTGTTACAACTTGATCTAATGTAATAATTACTTCACCCTTTTTAACTGTGTCTCCAACTTTTTTGTGAATTTGCACCACTTTATTAGCATTATTTAAATACACTGTACTTGTATTTTTTGCTTCTAATTTGCCACTACTAGATATTTTTGTTTGAATATCCTCTTTTTTAACTTTTTCTACTTTTACACGTGGTCCTTGTTTATATCCTCCAATTGTATCTTCAGTTTTCGGCTTCTTTATAATAGCAATAGTAGAAAATATTAATATTAAAGCGACAAACCCTACTATGATAACCCATTTCTTCTTCATAAATACCTCCAAATTAGTTTTGTTTTAGATTTATAATAGACTGTAACTATAGAATTTACATTGTAAACTTTCATTTATACTCTGTAAGTTCATTGGGTGAAGCAACTTCAATGCTAGGAATAAATTAGATCCTAAATTGTTTCTATAGAACAGTTTATTGCTTAGTATATGGTTAACTTACCATACAGTTGTAATATTATTATAGTAATATGAAAAAATTATGTCTTTTGATTAAATATGTAATTTATTTTTTAATTATTGTGCTATACTACGCTATTCTACAGATAAACATTTCAAATACTTTATCTATTTAATTGCTGAATAATTTATTTGCAGATGAACGTGTAGGATATAACTTAAAAGCTAAAAAGTGAATATTTTATCAATCTTAATATTGCATCATGTTTAATATTACATTCATTAGTCATAATAAGTCAAGATTTTAACAAACAAATAAACATTACATTTATGTAACTATCAGTTATGTACTAAATAAGCATATTATACTCCTATAAAGTCTATTACTCAAAACAAAAACGCAATTTTATACAATCAAAGAATACATGAATAAGCTATTATAGATCTAAGCTTAAAAAGCTAATAACAAAGATAGGAGCAATTATAATGAAATTTAAAATCCTCTTCGAAGAATTTAATAACAATGGTAACCTACTTTTACCTCATAGTTCTATTAATTTTTCTGATATACCGTGGTCAAAACATCCTTCTTGTGAAGGAGTTGCACTCAAACATCTTATTACTTCAATACATACTAATAGTGAATTTAGTTATCACCTTGTAAAGATTGATCCAAATAAAAAAATTAATATCCATACCCATAAAGAACAACTTGAAACACATGAAGTAATTTCTGGTAATGGTATTTGCATTTATGACAATGTCCAAATAGGCTATAAGCCAGGAGTAATCACTATTTTACCTAAAAATACCCCACACGAAGTAGTTGCAGGAGTCAATGGACTATATTTATTTGCTAAGTTTATACCCGCTCTTATTTAATTCTGCAGTGAATCTTAAATATAGAATTTGTAATTGAACTCTATGTGATATATTGCGAATTTCACGTTATATGGCAACACATTTTATATCTTAATGGTGTCAATCCTACATTTTTCTTAAACTGCTTGATAAAGTGACTTTGATCACAAAATCCTGTATCCATTGCCACTTCTGTTAGGTTTTCATTTTTTCTAATCAATCGTTTAGCCTTACGTATACGATTTTGAATCTGGAATTGATGGGGTGTTAATCCAATTTCTTTCGTAAAGTTACGTATAAACTGATACTTACTAGTATAAGCTATCTGTGCCATATCTTGTACACTCAATTTCTGATCTGGAAATACCTCTAGTTGTTCTTTTAAATGATCTATAAGCATTGTTTTAGGTTCAAATACATTATTTTCATATAATGCAAGCTTATCTAAACACTTCATGATTTGATTTTGTTTTTCTATATCAAGATGCACTCTATTACTTAATAAGTTTATAACGCACGTTCTTAATTTAGGATCATTCAGCATGCTCACCATTTTCTTATTGATGCATAGACTTACCATAGTATATCTACTTATAGCCTGTATACTATGGGGAACATAGGGTGGAATGACAAAAATTTTATTTTCCTTTCCTCTACTTGCTTCATAAAGCAATGATTGATTATTAATAGTAAATGTAATTGTGCCATCTAATATCATACTAATAGTAAAAACTGAAATATGATTATGTAAAGGATATGATAGGGTAGAAAGATTACACATAACGAGTTCAATATCATTTATTTCATCTATCGTATAAGTTATACTTTTATACTTTTCCATCAAATCCCTCCTTTTTCGTTAATCAAATTGTACCATAACGATTATGATATGTCATGAGCTACAAGAGCTTTTTAAATAGCTAAAATATAAAAAGTGGCCTAAATTTTTTAAATTTAGACCACTTTTTATTCATGCCCGAAACCGGAATCGAACCGGTACGGGAGTTGAGTCCCGCAGGATTTTAAGTCCTGTGCGTCTGCCAGTTCCGCCACTCGGGCATATGTAAAATTTGGCAGCCACCTACTCTCCCAGTCCGTCTCCAGACAAGTACCATCGGCCGGCTAAGTCTTAACCTGCGTGTTCGAAATGGGAACGGGTGTTTCCCTAAGCCGCATCGCCACCAAA